>DATAMU010000831.1:0-1829 GCA_036266605.1 Candidatus Acidiferrum sp.
GTCTACTGCGCGGTTGAACTCGCCGCCCCGGCTTCAGCGGCCGGCAGCGTCTTACGAAACGCATCCAGAATCCCATTCACAAACGCGCCCGACTCTTCCGACGAAAACTTCTTCGCCAGCTCAACCGCTTCATTGATCACAACTTTCGGCGGCGTATCGCTCGTCCGCAGTTCATGCATCGCCAATCGAAGAATCGCTCGATCCAAAATCGCCATCCGCTCGAGCTTCCAGTTCTCCGCGTGCTTGACGATCAATTCGTCCAGCGACGTCGCCTCACGCGCCGCGCCCTCAAACAGTTGATTCGCGAAATCGCGAGTGTTGTCCGCGGCCTTCGCGCCGCGCCAAAAGTTTTCTTCGAGCCGCCTCGGCTCCTGATGGCTGATGTCCCACTGAAACAGCATCTGCATCGCAAATTCGCGTGATTTTGAGCGGAGGGACACGTTATTTTCGCCGCGCTTTCCCGGCCTTCACACGCGCGCCAGTTGATAGCGAGTTCTTCGCGTTCCCACGCAACTTCCGCGACAGCCGCGCCATCTCGATCGCCGCCAACCCCGATTCAAATCCCTTGTTCCCGCTCTTCAGCCCTGCGCGATCGATCGCCTGCTCCAGCGTGTCGCACGTTAGCACGCAAAAAATAATCGGCAGCCCGCTATCCATCTGCGCCAGCTGCAACCCGCGAGCCGTCTCGGAGCAGACGTAGTCGTAGTGCGATGTCGCGCCGCGCAAAACGCACCCAATCGCAATCAGCGCATCGTAGCGTCCGGTCGCCGCCATTTTTTTCGCCGCCAGCGGCAACTCAAATGCACCAGGCACATGCGCGACATCCACATCGCCGTCCGCCGCGCCCGCCCGCTCCATCGCATCCAGCGCCGCCGCCAACAATCGATCGGTGATGAAATTGTTGAATCGGCTCACAACGATCCCGAATCGCAGCCCCGACCCGCTCAACTCGCCGCCGATTTTCGCCGGCCTCAATTTCTCCGCCATCCTCTTGATTCATCCTCTCCACGGAACTACTTGCCTTCGAATTTCGCGGACCGCTTTTCTAAAAATGCCTTCGTCCCCTCGCGCATGTCTTCCGTCGCGCAAGACAACCCGAACAAGGTCGCCTCCAGAAACAATCCCTCTTCCTGTGGCAACTCCACGCCGCGCTCGATCGCTTCCATCGTGTACTTCACGGCGAGCGGCGCATTCGCAATAATTATCTTGGCCATCGCTTCGGCCGCCGGCAAGAGTTCCGCCGACTCGTAAATCCGATTCACCAACCCGATCCGCTGAGCTTCTTCTGCGGTGATCATCTCGCCGGTCAAACACAGTTCGTGCGCGACGCCTTTGCCGCACAAACGTGACAGTCGCTGCGATCCGCCGTACCCAGGAATAATCCCCAGCTTCACTTCGGGCTGTCCCAGCTTCGCGTTCTTGCTGGCGATTCGGATGGAGCACGACAGTGCCAGTTCGCATCCGCCTCCGAGCGCAAATCCGTTGATCGCGCAAATCGACGGCTTCCCCAACGTTTCGAGCAAATGAAACACGCCTTGCCCAAACAGCGAAAAGTCTTTGCCGTCCACCGGCGTTCGTTGCGCAAGTTCGCTGATGTCCGCGCCGGCCACGAACGACTTCTCGCCCGCTCCCGTCAAAATCACAACGCGCACCGCAGCGTCCTCGCGTGCCTCGACAAGCGCGTCGCGCAACTCCTCCACCGTTTTCCGGTTTAGCGCATTCAACACCTTCGGCCGGTTGAACGTGATGAACGCAATCCCATCGCGCTTCTCAAACAGCAAATTCTCAAACGCCATGTTCCCTCTCGAATTTCGACATTACTAAAAGCC
>DATAMU010000832.1:0-7064 GCA_036266605.1 Candidatus Acidiferrum sp.
GAAAAGCAGGAGCGAGTCCGAAGATGATTCCGGCTGCGACGGAAAGCGCGAGAGCAAACGCAAGCACGCTCCAGCTCACGGTAATGTCGTTGAGTGTTGGCAGGCTGTCTGGAACGAGGCGCAACAGAAGATTTTTCACGCTGAAGAGAATGGCGAAGCCGGCGATTCCGCCGAGAAGAAAAAGCAACAGGCTTTCGGTGAGCAGCTGACGAATAAGGCGTTGGCTCTGCGCCCCAAGCGCCTGGCGAACCGCGATCTCGCGACCTCGCCCGCTCGCCCGAGCGAGCAGGAGATTCGCAACGTTGACGCAACTGATC
The DNA here is from genome assembly GCA_036266605.1 of Candidatus Acidiferrum sp. GTDB lineage: Bacteria > Acidobacteriota > Terriglobia > Acidiferrales > UBA7541 > Acidiferrum. The sequence continues at coordinate 318 of DATAMU010000832.1, forward strand.
AAGAGCACGAGCGCGACGGCGCCGAAAAGCAGAACGAGAGTTTGCCGCGAGTTGCCGACGATCGCTTCGCTGAGCGGAGTCAGTCGAATCGTCCATCGCGCCTGCACCGGATAATCGACGGGAAATTGCGATGCCAACGACGCAACCAGAGCATCGAGCTTTGATTGCCCCGCTGCAACCGAGAGGCCAGGCTTGAGGCGCGCCGTGACCTGCCGATGCACGCGCAAACTGCGCTGCGGCTGCGGAAACGGCAGCCCCGACATTCCAGCCGCCAGCCATATATCCGTGTTGCGCTCTTCACTGTTCACACCCAGATCGCGATAACCGCGCGGCATGACGCCGACGACGCGATAGGGATCTTCGTCGAGCAGCAGCGTTTTGCCGAGAACGTGTGGATCGGCGGCAAATTCGCGCCGCCACAAACCGTCGCTCAGCACGGCTTCGAGGTTGTACCCGGGAGTGGGATCGTGCGGATTGAACGTGCGGCCGAGCTGCGGCTCAACGCCGATCTGTGCGAAATAATTCGGCGTGACGCTCCTGAACGAGATGCGCTCGGGATGTGTGCCTCCGGTAAGGTTGACGGACGCGAATTTGTTGATCGCGACCCACTGGAAGATGCCGGAGCGCTCGAGGTCTTTCCACTCGGGGATGGACATGCCGACGTCCCGAGCGCCGACGCCGTCGAGGTCGTCCGAGACGTAGACGAGCTCGGTGGGATTCGGGTATGGCAGAGGGTGGAGCAGCGTGGCGTCGATGACGCTGTAGATTGCGGTGGTGGCGCCGACGCCGAGCGCCATGGTGGCGATGGCGATCAGCGCGAAGCCGGGGGAGCGGAGGAGCATGCGGATGGCGTAACGAAGGTCGGCGAAGAGATTGTCGAGGAGGCGAGTTGGCATCGGCGCACCTTGTCATGAGCCGCGAAGGGCGATTCACGGTTCGGGATGGATTGCACTACGGAATAAAGTTGCGAACGGATGAGGCTTGCGCGCGGGCGCGGGCGAATCTTGCCGTGGGCTGCGGAGTTACGGGAAAGTTCGATAAAATGGCGGTTCATGCGATTTGACCTGGTGACGATATTCCCGGAGTTTTTTGCGGGGCCGCTGCAGCATGGGATCGTGCGGCGGGCGCAGGAGACCGGGCTGATCTCGGTGAATGTGCAGGATTTGCGCGAGTTTACGAAGGATCGGCACAGGACGGTCGATGATCGGCCGTTTGGCGGCGGCGAGGGGATGGTGCTCAAACCGGAGCCGCTATTTCAGGCGGTGGAGAAGCTGCTGCGTCATTCGGTCGGGGATGCGGCGTCGGCCGGGGCGGTCATGGCCGAGTGGGATCCTGGCACAGCGATTGTGCTGATGTCTGCGGCAGGTAAATTGTTTCGGCAAGAGACGGCGCGGCGTTACGCGAAGCTCTCGCGGGTCATCTTTATATGCGGGCGATACGAGGGTGTGGACGAGCGCGTCGCGGAGCATTTGGCGACGGAAGAGGTGTCGGTTGGAGATTTTGTTTTGAGCGGCGGGGAATTGCCGGCGGTGATGATATTGGACGCGGTGACGCGGCTATTGCCGGGTGCATTGGGGAATGAGGACTCGAGCGTGAATGAATCGTTTGCGGAGATGAGCATCGCGGAGATCGAAGCGAACTCGACGAGCAGAGTGAAAGCGTTGTTGGATTTTCCGCACTACACGCGGCCGGCGGAGTTTCGCGGATGGAACGTGCCGGAGGTCTTGATCGGTGGCAATCACGCGGAAGTCGCGAAGTGGCGGCGAGCGGCGGCAGTGGAGAAGACGAAGAGGAATCGACCGGAGTTGATTGATAGCGCGAAGTAGAGAAGCGACGAAACAGTGAAGCCACGAAGCAGTGATTTAACGAAGTAACGACGAAGAGAAACGGAGTTGTTGGGATGAGCGGCGATAACGGGAACGGGTCAGCGAAGAAAATCGGGATTTATTACGAGCAGCCGAATTGGTTTGTGCCACTGTTTGCGGCTCTCGACGCGAAGGGCGCTCATTGGGAAAAGATCGACGCGCGGTTTCACTCGTACGATCCGACGGAGAAGGAGTCGGAGTTTGCGCTGATCTTCAATCGGATGAGTCCGTCGGCGTGGCAGCGCGGCGTCGGGCACGGGATTTTCTTTACGCTGAATTATTTGAAGCACCTTGAGGACAAAGGCGTGCGCGTGGTGAACGGGTATCGCGCGTTTGTAAGCGAGACGTCCAAGGCGCTGCAACTGAATATGCTAGAGCGGCTGGGGCTGCCGTATCCGAAGGCGATCGTGATCAATCATCCTTCGCAAGCGGTTGCGGCGGCGGACAAGATTGGCTTTCCGGTGATTTTGAAGCCGAATATCGGAGGGAGCGGCGCCGGAATCAAAAAGTTTTCGTCGCGCGCGGAGCTAGAAGCCGCGGTCGATGCGAACGAGCTTTATTTTGGCGTCGACAATGTCGCGCTGGTGCAGGAGGCGTTCACGGCGCGCGATGGAGTGATTACGCGCGTGGAAGTGCTCGGCGGAAAATATCTGTATGCGATTCAGATCCACATCACCGGCGAGACGTTTGATCTTTGCCCTGCCGATATTTGCAAAAACTCGCGCGGCGAAGAGTTGAACCGCATCGCGTGCCCGGTGGACGCGCCGAAGACGGGTATGACGGTGGAAGCGTACGAAGCTCCGGCGAAAGTGATTGGCGAAGTCGAGCGCATGATGCGCGAGGCGGGGATTGAAGTCGGCGGCGTGGAGTATGTCATCGACGAGCCGACCGGTCGGTTGCTCTTCTACGATTTGAATGCGCTTTCGAACTTTGTCGCCGACCCGGTGCGGATGATCGGCTTCAATCCTTATGAGAGGCTGGCGGAATTCTTGATGGCCGAGGCAGGGCAACGGATCGAAGTCGGAGCAAGAAGCTGATGCGATTCGGATACTGGATGCCGGTGTTTGGCGGGTGGCTGCGCAATGTGCCCGACGAAAAGATGGAAGCGTCGTGGCCGTACGCGAAGCGGCTGGCTCAGCGGAGCGAAGAGATTGGCTTCGATTGCTCGCTGATCGCGGAACTGAATTTGAACGACATCAAGGGCGTCGAAGCGGATTCGCTCGATGCGTGGTCTACCGCGGCGGCGCTCGCTGCGGTAACGGAAAAAATCGAGTTGATGGTTGCGGTGCGGCCCACGTTTCATTTGCCCGCGCTTCTCGCGAAGCAGGCAGCGAACATCGATCACATCAGCGGCGGGCGGTTGACGCTGAACGTCGTTTCTTCATGGTGGGCCGACGAGGCGCGCAAATACGGCGTGTCGTTCGAGCAGCACGATGATCGCTACGCGCGCACGAGCGAGTGGCTCGATGTGGTGAACGGCGTCTGGTCGCAGGATCACTTCTCGTTTTCCGGAAAATATTACTGCGTCGAAGACAATGTGCTCGAGCCGAAGCCGGTGTCGAAGCCGCGGCCTTGCATCTATGCCGGCGGGGAATCCCCGGCGGCGAAAGATTTGATCGCGGAAAAGTGCGACGCGTACCTGATGCACGGCGATCCGCCAGAGCGCGTCGGCGAGAAAATTTCAGATTTGCGGTTGCGGCGCGCGAAGCACTCGAAGCTCGCGTCAATGAAATTTGGCGTGGCGGGCTACGCAATCGTCCGCGAAACCGAGCGCGAAGCTCAGGACGAAGTAAAGCGAATCACCGACGTGCAGCAGTCGGCCGCCGGCTATGCAAACTACCAGCAGTGGCTCGCGGGGACGCAGCTGGAGCAGCGCGTTTCGCTGGAAGATTACTCGGTGTCGAACCGCGGTCTCCGCTCGGGCCTAGTCGGGACACCCGAGCAAGTCGCCGAGCGCGTCGCGGCGTTCGAAAAGGCTGGCGTTGAGCTTTTACTGCTCCAGTTCAGCCCGCAACTCGAAGAGATGGAACGGTTTGCGAGCGCCGTGATTCGGAAGAAAAAGGCGTCCGTCCAGCATTAAGAGCGGTCGCGAGGCATCCTTATATAGCGGAATCCAAACGGGTCAGTAGCGGCAAGCCCTCAAAATTGTGGGCAGATTCCCCTAATTTGGGTATACTTCTTGTTTGTGTTTGCAGTGCTGGCCCCGCCTGAGTGGGTCTGCAGGGAAATAAGGAAAAAATGAATCCGGTAATCGCGAAGTTACATGAAGCGCAGCTGCGCAAAGATTTGCCTGAGTTCCGACCTGGCGACACGGTCAAGGTGAATGTCCGCCTGAAAGAAGGCGAAGGCGAGAAGGAAAAAGAGCGCATTCAGGTATTCGAGGGCGTGGTGATCTCGAAGAAGGGCCGTGCGTCGGGAGCGACGTTCACGGTTCGCCGCGTGAGCTTCGGCGTCGGCATCGAAAGAATTTTTCCGCTGCACTCGCCGACAATCAGCTCGATCCAGGTGGTCGGCAAAGGTAAGGTTCGCCGCGCGCGGTTGTACTACCTGCGCGATTTGCGGGGTAAGGCGGCGCGCATTCGCCGGGCTGACCGCGAAGAAGAGACGGCAGTTGCGGCTGCGGCCGGCACGGCTGAAGCGAAGGCGTAGAGCTCTTTCGACAATTCAACGGTTTGACGAGGCCTCGCATTTTTGCGAGGCCTTTTTGTTTTTGCGTGGCCATCCGCCCCCAACACTGCGAATCGTCTATTTCACTAGGGTTTTACGGCGCCTATGCAGAAAAAAGAGAAGCGCAGACGAAGCTATGGTGCCCGCGACGAACCATACACCGATCACCATTCCGGACCATATGCCGTACTCCGACGGGTCATTTCCAAGCCAGACGGGTGACCAGTAGAGACAGTAGGCAACGATAAAAGGAATGAGTACTGCCCAGAGCGGAGCGGGTACAAACGCACACTTGAGAATCGGCCGAGCGTGGCGACAAGCACCAAAGAAATGATGGCTGCGACTAGTGATCCCGAAACCAACGACAAGGAATCGATCAGCTCTCTCACTTCAAGTGTTGTTCGAGCCAGTCGGCCCAGCGGCGGTAGACGTCCATCTGGCGGACGGGATCGCCGGGGAAATGGCCGCCCACAGGGTAGGCCCAGAATTTCACTTCGACGCCGTTGTCTTTGAGTGCGTGAAAGAGCGAATACGATTGCGTGATCGTGACGCGCGCGTCGCCCGTGTCGTGTAGCAGCAGCGTCGGCGTTTTAATCTTGTCCCAATACGTGATCGGCGATTGCGCGCGATAGTCTTTCAGATTGTCGCCGACGAAGGGCGAGCCCTTGAATTGGTACCGGCCGGTGACGTTGCCGTCAGAGAGATTGTATTCATCGTAGAGATCGGTGACCGGTGCGCCCGCGACCGCCGCCTTCCAGAAGTTATAGTGGCCGATGAGCCAGCTCGTCATGTAACCGCCGTAGCTCCAGCCCGACACGGCGATTTTATTCTCGTCGATGATGTTGAGCTTTTTGATGGCGTCGATGCCTGCGATCACATCGCGCCCGGGTCCATCGCCCGCGTCATTGAAAATCGCGCGCTGGTACGCGTTGCCGAGATTGTCGCTCCCGCGATAGTTGGGCGAAAAGACGATGTAACCGCGCGACGCAAGATATTGCGCGAAAAAGCTGAACGCGGTGATCGAAGAAGCCGTCGGGCCGCCGTGGATGTACGCGACGAGCGGATACTTCCTATCTTTGTCGTAGTCGGGCGGATAGATCAGCACGCCGTCTTCAGCGAAATTGTCGGGCCCTTGCCACTCGAGTTTTTCCGCTTTGCCCAATTTGAGCGCAGCGATATTCGCGTTGAAGTTGGTTAGCCGCCGCGGCGTGTCGTTGGCCGAGGCCATATAGTACAGCTCCGACGGCTGCGTCGGCGTCGAGCCGGTGAACGCGATCTCGCCTTTGCGCCCGACGAATGCGTCCACCCAGAACGCCCACGCCGGGCTGATGTCGCCTAGATTCAATTTCTTCGGCGCCGCCGCGTTGGCGCCGAGCGGCTGCAACCACATCGAAACCTGCGTCGCGTCATGGCCGCCGACGATGATCGAGTTGCTGTCGGGCATCCAGATGACGCGCGCGATGTTGTGATCGATCGCGCTGGTGGCGATGGCGCCGTCGGCGGGCGAGCCGCCCGAGGTAGCCGGCGTTGGCGTCACGACGATTTCGATTTGATTGTTGGGATCGGAATCACGCGGATACCAGTAGGCGATCTTTGTGCCGTCAGGCGAGAAGAGGCCGAAGCTCTCGAATTTTTCGTGCGTGGTGACGCGGCGCATCGCCCCCGAATCGATATCGATGATTTGAAGCGTGGTCTGATCGGCGTCGCCGAATTGCGGATGCTCCTGCCGCGTAAACAAAATCGACTTCCCGTCTGGCGACCAATTGATCGGCGATGCGGGCGAACTTGGCGGAGCGCTTTTCGCCAAGCTCCATGCGCCCTGTGTCAGGCGGCGCGGCTTGCCGCCTTCCGCGGCGACGAGCCATAGATGCGACGGCGTCGGCGCGGCGGTTGTGAGGAAATCGTTGTCGCCGACTTCGAACGCGTCGAGGTGCTTCTCGATTTCCTTTTTGTTTTCGGGCTCGTCGGAGGTGACGAACGCGATTTGCTGCCCGTTCGGGCTCCACGCAAATTGTTCGATGCCGTCGGGCACGTCGGTGAGACGGTGCGCTTCGCCCCCGGTCATCGGCAGGACGAAAAGCTGAAGCTTCGGATCTTTCGCGGTGGTGTCCACAGCTTCGAAGGCGAGCCGGTCGCCTTCCGGGGACCAGCGCGGCGAGCCGACGCCTTTGCGATCGTGTGTGAGGGCGCGAGGCGCGCCGCTCGCGATGTCGAT
>DATAMU010000833.1:0-5580 GCA_036266605.1 Candidatus Acidiferrum sp.
CGCGCCCATAGAACTTGAAGCAAATCTCCGCGAGCGCCAACGATCCAGGACTCTGAATCACCGTCGCAGCCGTCTTCTCCAGCCAACGCAAACTGAGTGTGATTTCTTGCCGCGACGGCGCGGCCCGCAACGCAAGCAACGCGCACACCGTCGCCACAACGCCGGGTTCACCCGCCGCCCCATAAACCATCGGATTCCCTGCATTCCATCCACCGTCCGGACACATCCGGTCAAACAGCAGGGAAGTCGCAAGTGAGCGCCTCCGCTTTGCTTTGCCGGCCAATTCAGACGAGGTCGAAACTCCCTCGAGCGCTAACAACGCGAATGCCGTCGGCTCAACCCAGCTGCTCGTTTTCGGCGTCCAGCCCCACCCACGATAACTCTGGTTCATCGGTGCGACGTCCCGCTGCGACGAAAACCGCGCCAATATGCGCCGCCACAGTGTTGAATCACTCGGCCAGTCGCCGCAAATCCAGCGCAGCCCTGATTCGATCGTCGAACTCTGCTTCCGATCTCCGATCGCATTCAACGTCATGCAGCACAGCGAAGTCACCCAGCAACCGGTCTGCTCGCCTGACACCGCCGGCCACGATCCATCCGCAAGCTGCGCCGTTTGTAAAAAGTCCCGAGCACGGTGAACTCGAACCGAATCTTCTGTCGATTCTCTCGACGGCTCCCACAAAGCCAGCAGGGCCCAACACGTCGGCTCCACTCGGCTCGCGGTATCCGGCCGAAATCCCCAACCGCCATCCGGGTTTTGCGTCTCGCGCAGAAATATCAAGCAAAGCTGCGCGGCATCTGAATTTTCGATCTCGGAAGCCATTGGAGAAAAGCTAATGGAGCAGTCGAGCCAAGTCCAGCGCAGCAACTGCGGCAGTTGCCCTATCAGTGTGACTGAGACAAACGTACGGGTAGGGGCACGGCACGCCGTGCGCTTCTTACATCACCGGCCCAAGCGGATAGTCCTCGCGCCGCTCCGGTGCCGGATCGCCTTCGCCTTCTTGAATTCCGAGCTGATTGATCAGCCTGTGCAAATATCCGCGCGCCACGCCAAGTGTCCGGGCGCATTCCGCCTTGCGCCAGCCGCACTCGCGCAATGCACGCAACACCAGCGCGCGCTTGAAGCGTCGCACTTCATCTTCATAGGAACGGCTCAAATTCGGAGCTTCAGTAATCGCGCCACCGCTCGAACTGGACAGCGTGACTGAAGCGCCGCGCATCGACAACGGCAGCGCATCCACATCCACCGTCACATCTTCCGAGAGCACGATCGCTCGCTGCACAACGTTCTCAAGCTCACGCACGTTGCCCGGCCAGTTATGCTGTTCGAGCGCGCTCAAGGCCTGCGGCGAAAATTTTCGCGCCTTTTTCTTGAATTGCTGCGCCGACTTCGTCAGGAATAACTGCGCCAGCAGTGGAATGTCGTCGCGTCGTTCGCGCAGCGGTGGCAGGTGCAGTTGCACCACGTTCAATCGATAAAAAAGATCTTCGCGGAATTTTCCCTGCGGCACCATTTCCGCCAAATTCCGATTCGTAGCGCAGATCAATCGAATATCTACCGAGATCGTCTTGTTGCTGCCCAGCCGCTCGAAATTCCGCTCCTGCAGCACGCGCAACAACTTCGGCTGCAATCCAATCCCGATATCGCCGATTTCGTCCAAAAACAGCGTGCCGTGATCCGCTGCTTCCACGCGCCCGCGCCGCGCCATCATCGCGCCAGTGAACGCGCCCTTCTCATGCCCAAACAACTCATCTTCGACGAGATTCTCAGGAAGATTCGCGCAAGAAAACGCCACCAGCGGCCCCGTGTTGCGCCCGCTCAAATGGTGAATCGCTCGCGCCAGAAGCTCTTTGCCGGTTCCTGTCTCGCCGGTCACCAGCACGTTCACGTCGCAAGGCGCAATCTTCCGCGCCAGGTTGAAAAGCTCCTGCATCGGCGCCGATGTTCCGAGCAGCTCGTGCAGACGCCCAGTTGGTCGCAGCTCATTCGCGCGCAGCCGCTGAACTTCGCGCTCCGCTGTATGAAACCGGTACGCGCGCCGCAAAATCAGCCGCACTTCCATCATGTTCGGTGGATTCGTGATGCTATCTTCCGCGCCGTGATTGATCGCTTCAAACAGCAATCCCCGATTTTCCTCTTCGAAAAGCACTACCATCGGCGGGTGCGCCGGCAGCTTCCCAATGGCATCCATCAGACGAAGCATTCCATCTTCATCGCCCTGGGTATTGGCCGTGCGCAGGTCGAGCAAAATCACATCGCACGCATCACACAAATGCGCCGCGTGCTCCAAATCCCATTCGCTAATCGTCCGGGAAGAGAAGTCTTCGCCCAGTGCGCGTGCTATCGCGTCACCGAGTCCTGAATCCTGTGTCAGAAAGCTAACTCGGATCACTTCTTTGTCCAACGTTTCGCTCTCCCGGAAGCCCGTCAGAGACCTGCAACCAGAACCCTAGCTCTGACGAGGCCCATGCTCGGGTTTCGAACCAAAGTTCCCGAGCGACTGACTTTTCGTGCGCGATAACGAGGCCGACTTAACTGGCGACGGTAGGCAGTCGATCGCTGTTCGAAACTGGGAGAACAGCAGCGTGCCTACATACATACAAGAATGCATACCAATGGCCAAGCGCCGCGATATTCCAGCCTGAGGAAAATTCGCCTAACACGTCAGGAATCAATGCAGTGACTTGTGGATAGAAATAGCCTGTGAAAATGCGGGTTTTAGACACACGTCAAATGTGTGCAAACTTCTTCTAGGTGCGGAGAGGATTTACCTCTCATTAGTTTTATACGTCCTAGAACTACTGAACCTGCCCACCAATCTCGGTTGGAACTCCCACCAACACGTCAACCGCGACCGCTTTCCCGTCCTTGATCGCCGGTTTAAATTTCCATTTGCTGAACGCTACGCGCGCTGCATCGTCCATTCCCGCCAGCACACCCTGATAAACTTTCAGATCCGATACCGATCCATCCTCCGTAATCACGCCCTTCAGCACGATCGGCTTGTTCTTCTTTTCGAACGGCACTGCCTGCCGCTTGAAATCGAATCGCGTCTGCACGTCCGGAGGCACCACGCCCGTCTCCATGTGCACCACGTTCGAACGCACCTGCTGTTGCTGCGCCCCGCCACCCGATTGGCAATACTGCAAAGTCCACGGCTGCCCCGGCATCGCCAAAAATATCGTGTAGATCTTCCCGCAGTGCAGCGCTCCATAAACCTGCAACCCGCCGCCGCCCATCGGCCCCGACGAAACCACGAGCGCGTTCTTTCTCAAAACCACATTCGCCGGAATGGGATAAACCATCTCCCTGAAGATCGTCGCATCCAGCATCTCGGCGCTGCCTTTGCCGGCCGGATCGCCATTGATGCTCAGCGCTCCATTCGAACCGCTGTTCCCGCCGCCACCGCCCGAATACCCCTTGCCCACGCCCGGGACCAAATCTCCCCCGCCGCCCTTCGCGTGGCTCCCCGCGTTCTCGACGCCATTCGGACTGCCGTTCACCGCTCCCGGCTGCCCGCCATTCGGCGCAATCGTAAAATCGCCCCACCGATTTCCGGCCGGCAATTTCGCCAGCGCCGCCACATCCGCCGGATCGACGCTCACCACCACCACTCCCTTGCCATCTCCCGCGATCTGCGCCGGCTCATCTTTCCCCGGCTTTCCGTTCGAACTCTCGGCACTCGGCGCCGCCGGAGCCTCCGGCGCATTCGGCTGACCCGCGCGATATTGCTCGCCCAAATTGGAAGCCGTCGCTACGCCTGTCTCCGAAATCGTCGGCGCATTCGCCTGCCCGATTTGCACCTGCGTCTGCTTCGGCCGCGAGTCCGCGTTGATCGGCACTGCAAGACGCGGTTGAGCCACCGTCGCTGCCGCCAGATTCGTCGGCATCGCCGCATTCACCGCAGCTAGCGTAGGCGCCACAGCCTTCTCCGCCGCGCGTCGCGCCCCCATCGGCCGTGAATCCTTCGCATCGATGTGCGCCTTCGGCTTGGCAATCGCCGGTGGCCCGCCCACAATATTCGGCAGCTTCAAATCCAGATTCATCTTCAAATCCGGCGGCGTCGCCGGCTGATAAATCGTCTGCCTCTTGTTGTCCGGCCGCACCGGCTTCGACACAATCACAATCTTCCGCGCGTCCGTCTCGCTTCCCAATTTTTGCAGCAGCGCCTGCAGTTGGCCGGCACCCGGCTGCCCGCCTTCCCCCTTCGGCGTAATCTTCGGCAGCTTTTCGCTCGGATTCTCTTTCGGCAGCGTGTAATAAATCATCCGCGGCTGCTCGATCTCCGCGTCCGCGTACGATGAAATCTCCTGCGACGCCACATACGACAGCGCCAGCGGAATCAGCAAAATCAATCCGATGTGCAGTACAACCGAAACCGACATCGACCGCCCCGCCATACGAAAGGGAAGCAGCGGCGTCTGCCGAAACAGCCGCACCGGCTCGCGAAACGTCGGAAAGTGTACGCGCTCGAACAGCGTGCCCAGCAAACTAAACCAACTCGTCTTTTCGCGTTGACCTGAAACAGGGAATCGCGGCATCCGCGCCGCCGGCGTTATCTGCAGCGCATTCCGCCGTGGCACCGTCGCCGGCACCAGCGGACGCGCCCGAAACGTCGTCAGCGTCGAACTCTCGTTCTGCAAGCTCATCCGTGGCGTTTCCCGACCGGCAAGAAGTGCGCGCGGCACGCCTGCTCCACGCTCCGCGCCGTAATCCGCGGCTCGACTCCCGCATATTTCGCCGCCCAAAAAATCTGATTGATCAGGTCCCGCGCATGACATTGCGCCAGCGACTGCCGCATATCGCGCAAACACTGCACCACATACTCCGGAATGCCCTCATCGCATTGCACCGTGCGGTTCTGGCATTCATGCTTGAAAATCTCGATGAACTGCTCGCGCGTCGCATAATCCACGCCAATCTTGTTCGGAATGCGCCGCAAAAATGCTTCGTCCGCAAGCTGCGTCGGATCCAAATTCGTCGAAAACACGATGAACAGATCGAATGGCACTTCAAATTTTCGCCCGCCCGGCAGCGTAAAAAAGTCCACGCGCCGATCCAGCGGCGTCATCCACCGGTTCAACAACTCATCCGGCCGCATCCGTTGCCGACCAAAATCATCCAGAATCAGCACGCCGTTGTTTGCCTTCATCTGCAGCGGTGCCGTATAAAACCGGCTGATTCCGTTGTATTGCAAATCCAGCATTTCCGCCGACAACTCGCCGCCCGCCAGCACGCACGGCCGCCGGCACAACACCCAACGCTTATCCGATTCGCCCGCCACATCCACCGAGCTCGGAAAATGCACGCCCGGGTCGTACACAGACACAATCTGGTTATCGACAACCACCGCGTGTGGTATCCACACGCTGTCGTCATATACCGCCGGAATCGTTGTCGCGATGCTCGTCTTTCCCGTGCCCGACGGCCCGTACAAGAATATCGACGTGCCCGACACCAGCGCCGTCCCCACTCGATTCAGCATGTCCTGATCGAGCACCATCGAATAAAACGCCCGCGATACATCGCTTGGCTTCAGCGTGATCTTCTGCACGCTCTGCATTCCCACGCGCATCGTG
>DATAMU010000834.1:0-7129 GCA_036266605.1 Candidatus Acidiferrum sp.
ATCATCAGCGGCTTTGGATCGATCGGCGGTGCGATCAATTTCATCACCACGGCATTTTGTTTGCGCTGCAAGGGCATGACTTTGTTTCGCATGCCGCTCTTCGTCTGGCTGATGGTCGTCAGTTCCATCCTGGTGATTCTCGCTGTCAGCCCGTTGACCGCCGCACAATTCATGCTGCTCATTGATCGCTACCTCGGCGGACACTTCTTCGATACGCAAGCGGGTGGCTCCGCAACGATCTGGATGCACTTTTTCTGGATCTTTGGGCACCCCGAAGTCTACGTGCTCATCATGCCGGCGTTCGGAATCGCCAGCGAAGTGATTCCAGTATTTTCACGCAAAGCGATTTTTGGCTATCCGGCGATGGTCGCGGCTTCGGTTTCGATTGCGTTCGTCAGCCTGAGCGTGTGGGCCCATCACATGTTCACGATCGGAATGTCTGCCGCGGGAAATGCGTTTTTCGCATTGTCCACAATGATTGTGGGCATCCCTACGGGCATCAAGATTTTCAACTGGCTCGCTACGTTGTGGGGCGGCAAGATTCGTTTCAGTGTCCCGATGTGTTTCTCGTTGGCTTTCCTATTTCAATTTCTAATCGCAGGTCTTACAGGCATCATGCTGGCGGTTGCACCGTTCAATTGGCAGCTTCACAACTCTTATTTCGTCGTCGCTCATTTTCACTACGTCATAGTCGGCGCGATCTTGATGATGGTTTTTGCCGGCTTTTACTACTGGTATCCGAAGGTCACCGGCCGCATGCTAGACGACCGCTTGGGCAAACTTCATTTCTGGCTCTTCGTCATCGGCTTCCATGTGACCTTCGACGTAATGCACATACCTGGAATTCTCGGCATGCCGCGTCAGATCTATACCTACGAAGTCGACCGCGGCTGGGGAACGCTGAACCTGATCGTCACGGTCGGTGCCTTCGTTCAAGCGGTTGCCATCATCATTTTCGTGTCGAACCTGCTCGTTTCACTCTTCCGTGGAAAAATCGCAGGCCCCGATCCGTGGGATGCCTGGACGTTGGAGTGGACCACCGCTTCGCCACCACATGCGTACAACTTTGATGTCGAGCCCGTAGTCACCAGTGCGCGCCCGCTCTGGGATCTCAAACATCCGGATGACCCAGACTGAGCGCCGAGCGAAACTCATGAGCACACTTCCGATTTCCGTTCCAGCTCCCGAGATGCAACTGCCCTATAAGGGCCGTGTCGCGGTGTTCACGCTCATCGCGGCCGAAAGCGCCATCTTCACGATTTTCGTCGTCGGCTACATTTATTACATCGGACAAAGTCTCTCCGGTCCGACGCCGCGTGAAGTGCTCGACCTCCCCATTTTCAACACCATCTTCCTTCTCTCTTCGAGCCTCACGATCTGGCTCGCAGAGCGCGCCCTGGTACGCCGCGCGATGAGTAACTTCGTTGCCTTCTGGGGCCTCACGATTTTGCTCGGCGCGATTTTTCTCGTCGGCACGGCTCGCGAATGGTACAAGCTCGTCACAGTCGACCATCTCACTATCAGCACGAACCTTTTCGGCACCACGTACTACTCGCTCGTCGGCTTGCATGCGCTCCACGTCATCGTCGGACTCATCCTTCTTCTCGCCGTATTCGTCTTCGCGCTCATGCGGGCGCTCCGCCCCGAAGATACGAAACGCGTGGAAGTTCTGGCGCTCTATTGGCATTTTGTCGATTGCGTTTGGGTGATTGTCTTTACCGTCGTTTATGTGATCGGGAGATAGGCAAGCTGTGGCTGACAACGCGCAACACCATCAAGTTCCCGCAGGCGTCGTGATGCTTCCCGCGCCGACCGCGTGGCCGCTCGTGTTGGCTCTCGGCCTCGCGCTTGGTTTCGCCGGCCTCGTCACGAGTTACAACATCACCGTACTCGGTGCAGTCTTCGCCGTCGTGGGCATCGTCGGATGGGCGCGCCAGGTATTCCCCATCGAGCAACACGAAGAAGTCATCGTTGTGCCGCACAAAATGGATTTAGAGATCGACCGTCGTCGGGTTGCGCGCATTCGTATCGACGCAAGCCATCGGTCGCTGTTTCCGCAGCAAACCTACACCGTCCGGTCCGGCATTCTCGGTGGATTCGCGGGCGGCACGGCAATGATCGTGCTCGCCGAACTCTACGGCATCGTCGTTCATCACAGTCTCTGGTATCCGATCAATCTCTTGGGCGGCGCAGGCGTTGCTGGCTGGATCAATCCAAGCGATGCCGAACTCAATTCCTTCCGCCTCAGCGCGGTGATCATCGCAATCGTCATCCACACCTGCACGTCTTTTTTGGTCGGCTTGTTGTACGGCGCTCTACTGCCCATTCTTCCGAGGCACCCCGTAATTCTCGGCGGACTCATCGGTCCCGCGCTCTGGACCGGTCTGCTTCACTCCACACTCGGGCTCATCAATCCGTTTTTCGACTCACACGTCAACTGGTGGTGGTTCGCGGTGTCGCAAGTCGGTTTTGGACTTGTCGCCGGACTCGTCGTCGTCAAGTATGGCCACGTAAAGCGGATGCGCGGAGCGCCGTTGCCGGTTCGTCTCGGCCTCGAACTCTCTGAGCGTCCTGAAAAAGAAAACCGGGAAGAATGAATCGCGCTCTCACCATTTCGACTCTTGCGCTGCTCATCTTTCTTACAAGCGGCTGCGACAACTTGCCCGGCAAGCCGAGCCCGGGTCCGTTGGTTCCTCGGCCGGATTCGATCCTCGACGCAACAACTCTGTACGCGGAAAACTGCGCGGGCTGCCACGGAAAGTCCGGCGTCGGCGCAGTCGCCACTCCCATCGGCCTCCCCGAATATCAATCACTCGTTGACGAATCCACGCAGCGCAACATCGTTGCCAATGGGGTGCCGAACACAGCGATGCCGGGATTCTCGCGCAAAGCCGGCGGTTTTCTTACAGACGAGCAGATCGACGCAGTAGTGAAAGGTATGCGAACAACTTGGCTCAAAGGAAATTCATCGGCGCAACAAACTTCGCCCCCGTATGCCGATTCCATACCGGGAGATTCCGCGGCAGGCACCACCGTCTACGAATCTTCCTGTTCGAGTTGCCATGGAAAAGCTGGCGGCCTAGTCGGTCAGTCTGGTTCCGTTCTCAACACTTCGTATCTCGCGCTCGTCTCTCCGCAGTCTTTGCGCACCGCAGTCATCGTCGGCCGCCCCGATCTCAACATGCCCGGCTGGCGCACTGTGAACCCAACTCATCCGCTCACCGAAAAAGAAATTCGCGACGTCGTAGCTTTCCTGCTCTCGCATCGCAGCACAACTCCCGGCCAACCTTACCCAACGAAATCCGCCGCACCCAATACCGGAGCAACTCGATGAACTCCGACTTCGATCCTCAACACTCGCAATCCGCCGAACCAGCAAGCGCACCCGCGGCGGCCATTTCGTCCGGCGCCCACACTCAAAATCGCCGCAACTTCCTCTTCAAACTCTCGATCGCCATCAATGCCGCGATCGGCCTGCTCATCGCCACTCCCGTGATTCGTTTCCTCCTCGGCCCGCTACGCCCCAAGGGTGCTTACGATTCCTGGATCGCGCTCGGCAAAGTCGCCGACTATCAACCGGGCACCACCATCCTCGCCATGTTTCGCAATCCGTTCACAAATCCGTGGGACGGCGAGACCGGCAACGTCGCCTGCTACGTTCGCCGCCAGTCCGACGGCGCCTTCACAATCTTCGCTGTCAACTGCGCACATCTCGGTTGCCCCGTGCGCTGGTTCCCGCAATCTCAACTCTTCATGTGCCCGTGCCACGGCGGCGCCTATTACGCCGACGGTTCGCGCGCGGCCGGTCCACCCGAACGCGGCCTCTTCACCTACGCATCGCGCATCAACGGCGACACGCTCATGATTCAAGCCGGCCAGTTGCCCAATCTCGCAAATCAGGCGCGCCTCAAAACGCCGGGTGGCTGCCCCGGCAAAAGCTCCGCCAACAACGCCGATATCCATTTCGTTAAGGAAATCGCCCCATGCATCAAGACTCCAAACGCTGGTACGAACGAACCTACGATTGGATAGAGAGCCGCGTCCAGATCGCCGACTTCGTCCGCGACTCCGCCGCTCATCCGGTTCCGTCGAAGACCGCCTCGTGGTGGTACGTCTTCGGCTCAGCCAGTTTCGTCCTTCTCATTCTGCAGATCGTCACCGGCATTCTTCTCGCCACGATCTACGTTCCGTCCGCCGGCGAAGCGTGGAACAGCCTTCAAGTCCTCAATCATCAGCTCCCGCTCGGCTGGTTTCTCCGCGCCATGCACGGTTGGGGTTCGAACTTCATGGTCGCCGTCGTTCTCGTGCACATGATTCAAGTCTTCCTCTTCGGCGCATACAAGTTCCCGCGCGAACTCACCTGGCTGCTTGGAGTGTGTCTTCTCTTGATGACGCTCGGCATGGCTTTCTCCGGCCAAATCCTGCGCTTCGACCAAGACGCCTACTGGGGCCTCGGCATAGGCGCTTCGATCACGAGTCGCATCCCGTTCATCGGCAACGAAGCAGTACATCTCATGCTCGGCGGCCCGATCATCGCAGGCGCGACGCTCAGCCGTTTCTTCGCTCTTCACGTTTTTGTTTTGCCCGCGACGATGCTCGCTTTCGCCGGTCTCCACGTCTGGCTCGTCCTCAAACTCGGCATCAACGAGTGGCCCACACCCGGCCGCATCGTCCGCCGCGAAACTTACATCAAGGAATATCACGAGCTAACGCATCGCGACGGCATTCCCTTCGTCCCCCAAGCCGTGTGGAAAGACGCGATGTTCGCCGCAGCAATCATTTTCGCCGTCGCGTTTTGTGCCGCCGTCTTCGGGCCCTTCGGCCCCACCGGCACGCCCGACCCCACCATCACGCAAACCGCTCCGCGTCCCGACTTTTTCTTCCTCTGGATTTACAGCGCGCTCGCCTTTCTTCCGCCCAGCGTCGAAACGCCGCTCATCTTCATCGCGCCGGTCATAGGCATCGGCGTTCTCGTCGCTCTCCCGTTCGTCGCTGGAGTTGGCGAAAAAAGCTGGTACCGCCGCCCCGTCGGCGTCCTCACGTTGATCGTCATCGCTGTCGGCCTCGCGACGCTCACGCACCTCGGCACTTACGCTCCCTGGAGCCCGCACATGACTGCGTGGACCGCTGACGAAATTCCCGACCGTTTCGTTCACGCCGCCACCCCGCTCGAACGCCAAGGTGCGCTCATCTTCAAAATGAAGCAATGCCACAATTGCCACGCGCTCGGCGGGCTCGGTGGCCAACGCGGCCCCGCTCTCGATCGCGTCGCGGTGCGTCTCACCGAAGATCAAATCATCCGCCAGGTGATTCAAGGTGGCGGCAACATGCCCGCCTACGGCGCCGCTCTCTCGCCACCCGAAGTCACCGCCCTCGTCGCATTCCTCGACACGCTGCATCCGCCGAACCAGCGCCCCGCCACCGACGCGTCACGCAGCATCGCCGAAACCGACAAACCCGCTCCCAAAGAGCCCGTCGAGAACACGAAGCCGTAGTCCTCTCGTGACCATCGCGCTAGCAATCAACTCGGCCGTCTCAAAATTTTTCTTCGCGAGTGCGTCGACAACCGACTCGATCGGTTCAATAGCTATGTTTGCGCGCGCGATCGTCACTCACTCACCCGTCTCGTTAGCCGCATTAGCAACTTCGATCGCGACACCACTCGCGGCCGACGCAGACGCTTTCCCCTTCGCGACCGCCCGCGACGCCATCCTCCACGGCTGGGCTCTGCCGCCCTTCCTCACGATCGTCTCCGCGCTCACCGTTCTGATCTATCTGCGCGGCTGGCACCGCGGACACGCCCTCCGCCCAATTCAACTCCCCGCCTGGCGCGCAATCTGCTTCTGCTCCGGCGTCGCCGCATTTTGGCTCGCCATCGCTTCTCCCATCGGCGTCTTCGACGACGTGCTGCTCACCGCCCACATGATCCAGCACCTCATCCTCATGTCGATCGCCCCACCGCTATTGCTGTTAGGCGCGCCTGCAGTTCCATTCCTTCGTGGTTTGCCCCGCACAATCCTTCAAAAACTTTTCACGCCGATTCTTCGCAACAAATTCGTTCGCCGGATCACTCACGGGCTTCTCCATCCGGTAACAGGCTGGCTCGCGCTCAACCTCGCGTTTCTCGGCTGGCATGTGCCGACCGCCTACGAACTCGCGTTGCACTCGGCCGCGTGGCACGAAGTCGAACATGCCTGCTTCTTCTTCACCTCAATTATCTTCTGGTGGACCGTCATTCAACCTTGGCCTTCTCGCTCCATTTGGCCACGGTGGAAAACGATCCCGTACCTTTTTACGGCTGATTTCGTGAACACGGGGCTCTCCGCTTTTTTCGTGTTCAGCGGACACGTGCTCTATCCTTCCTACAATGTTGCGCCTCGCACATTCGCGCTCTCGCCTCTGAACGATCAGATGGCCGCCGGTGCCTTCATGTGGGTAATCGGTTCGCTGCTCTATCTCGCTCCTCTGATTGTCATAGTTTTTCGCTTGACGGAGCGAAGCACGCCTCTGCGCACCTATCGGATCGATCGTCCGGCGTAAGCTTCATCAGGAGGGATTGAAGTACTATCTCAATTTAACTACTTCAGCAACTAGAGCTGCTAGCAAAGCAATGCAGGCCGCTGACAAACACAAACTCGACGAAGTCACGACCGAGAAAATCAGCGAGTTCGCATCATGTTGGCGGAACGAGGGCTTGGAAATGAGTTCGCTCGAGCGTTCCAGTTTGTGGATACTGAATCGGGATCTGCCGACACCTCAACATCAACGAGTCAGCGCCGTTCAACTGCGCAGTGCGGGGGCATGAGTGGCGTAGTCCAGAGGAGAGACTGTAACAACTCTTAACACGATGAAATCACAGAAGAAGTTGGTGGACGTGACAGGGTTCGAACCTGCGACCCCCTGCTTGCAAAGATTGGTCGCACGAAAAATCAACAACTTGCACCGATTGCTACAGAGTAGCACCGAATGCTACCAACTCTTTGTGCGGCAACGATTTACAGGCGAAATGCCAGAATGCGTAGTAAGTCGTAGCGCTCGGTGGTGGGCACAAAAGTGGGCACAGCATACGATACTACTTTCCCCGCGTTTTGTGGCGAGAGATCGTCGACGGGAGCCCGCAACCATCGCC
>DATAMU010000835.1:0-3146 GCA_036266605.1 Candidatus Acidiferrum sp.
CCCGGGTGGTGATCGACGTAGTATTCGTGCGTGTCTTCGCGGGCGGCGACGATGCGGAACTCGCCCGCCGGCTGATCGGCGCGGAGGTAATGGACTTCGCTCGTTGTGTGACTGGTGGTCGTTAACAATAAATAGGCGCCACTGCGTGTACGCTCAATCTGGATTCGGAAGCGTTCGTCGTCTTCCTGGTAGATGAGTTGATCGGGATCGATCGCTCCGACCGTGTGGCGATAGAGTTGATGCGAGCGCTTCGTCTGTTCGTCTTCGACGGTGTAGAAGAGCGTGCGATTGTCGGCGGCCCAAGCCGCGCTGGTGACGCGCTCGATTTTCTCGCCGAGCGTTTCGCCGGTGCGCAGATCTTTGATCTGAAGCGTGTATTGGCGGAAGCCGGTGACGTCGAGCGAGTAGGAGAGTAACGCGTTGTCGTCGCTAACATCGAAAGAGCCGAGGCCGAGGAAGGTGTGGCCTTCGGCGAGCGCGTTTAGATCGAGGAGAAGTTCGTCGGCGGAGTCTTCAGCGTCGCGCTTACGGAAGTGAATCGAGTATTGCTTGCCCTCTTCGGTGCGCGAGAAATAAAGATAGCCGCGGAGGCGATAGGGAACGGATAGATCGGTCTGCTGAATGCGGCCGAGCATTTCCTGGTACAGCTTTTCCTGAAGGGCTTCGGTACCGGCAAGAACAGAGTCGGTGTAGGCGTTTTCGGCGTTGAGATAGGCGAGGACTTCGGGATTGTGCTTGTCGTGCAGCCAGGCGTAGGGGTCGATGCGTTTGTCGTCGTGGATAACGTGCTCGACCGGGTGTTGTCGCGCGACGGGAGCGGTGGTCGGCGGCTGCGCGGCGACTGGCGTGGCGGTATTGGCGTTGGCTTCCGAAGTCATGGGCCTCTAACGTGAGATTGGATTGGCTGGCCGGTGCAGAAAGGTGCGCGGGCGCTTCTATCTATACTACATGGAAAAAATTTTGGGTGAAGCGGAGTGGCGGAGAGGACGGCTTAGAGAGTAATGGCGCGTGAAACTGAGATTAAGTTGAGGGTCGAGGACGTAGCGGCGCTACGAAAGGTGCTACGTCGGGTCGGGGCGAGGACAGTGGCCGGCGGATCGGGGCGTGTGCATGAATTCAACACCCTCTATGACACGCCAACGCAAGAGGTGCGGGCGAAAGATCAACTGTTGCGAGTTCGTGTGGAAACACCTGCTCTGGCTTTACGTTCAAGGCCTGCCGGTCGCGGCTCGACAAAGCGGAAGAAGCGATTTGTTTTGACGTTCAAAGGGCCGGTAAAGGATAGCTCGGCGAAAGCGACCATCAACGATCGTCACTTTGGCCGCAATCACAAGGTTCGGGAAGAGCTTGAACTGGAAATCGGTGACCCGAAGGAATTTGGAGCAATTCTGGAGCGATTAGGAATGCGGGAATCGTTCCATTACGAGAAGTTTCGGACGACGTTTCGCATGCCGGAGTCGCAACGGTGGGCGAAGGGGCTCTTGATTGAGTTGGATGAGACGCCGGTTGGGAACTTTGTGGAGTTGGAAGGGCCAGCGAAGGCGATCGATCGGGCTGCGAAATTGTTGGGGTTTTCCAAGAATGACTATGTGCTGACGAACTACCTGCGACTCCATGCAGAAGAATGCATGAAGCGGGGCGAAAAAATTGGTGACATGTTGTTTCGAAAGAGAAAGTGACCCGCTGACGATGGAGATTTTCGCGTATCGATCGATCGCAAAATTGCGATGAGCGAACTCACATTCCGAAAATCCCATTGCGATGTGTCGTAAGCCACAGAAAAATTGGTGGTTGCACTCGAAATTCTTCATTCTTTTCTTGACACCACAGCGTGTGAAGGCTTATCAAACAACTGGAGTGAATTTTCTACCGATGTCCGCGTCTAGCGAACTCGAACCTGGGCCCCGCAGGGTGAGACTGGTTGCCGAAGTTGCGGCACAGCAGGCTGAGGGTGTTCGAAGGGCGTCGCACGAATTTGGGTTGAGCGTGCGAACGGATGCGCGGGGAGCGTTCACGGCCGGCTAGAGGTAAGTGCATTTGTATGTGGGACTTGCCCGCGGCCGGAGGGAATGACGGCGGCGGGATTTTTATTTTTGGGGCGAGTTAGAGAAGAGAGCTGAAACCGGATCGAACGTGCGGACATGGGGCGCAGCGTGCTGCGCCCCTACACGGACTGGGTGACAACGGCGATCGGAGTCAATAGCAGTCGAGAATTTGCCGAAGAAGTTGGTGGGGATAGAGAGGTTGATATGCAGTTGTACGCGACGGAGTTGATGGGGGCGGAGACCTACGACGACCAGGGGAATTTCGTGGGTCGCGTGCGGGAATTTTTTATTGAGCCGGCCGACCAGCCGAACCGGGTGGCGCGGCTGCTGCTGTCGCGCGGGCGATTTCAGCCGCTAGTCGCGAAGTATGACCAACTGGCGACAGTGGCGCCCGGGACGATTCGACTGAATTGCAACGAGCGGGCGCTGGAGCTTTACCAACCGAATGAAGGGTGGCTGGCCGTTCGAAAAGATTTGCTGGATCAGCAGATCATCGACACGCAGGGTCGGAAAGTCGTTCGCGTGAACGATGTCGATTTGGCAGAGCAGCGCATGAACGGAGGCGTGGAATTGCGGCTGACGCAGGTGGACGTCGGGCTGCCGGGCGCGGTGCGGCGGTTGCTGCAGGGTATTGTGTCGCCGTCCGTCGTGCGGAAATTGCAGAGCGGCTTGCCGCAGCGGACGATTCGGTGGGAATTCGTGAATTTAATTGAGCCCGATCCATTGCGGCGGGTGAAGTTGCGAATCACACACGAGAAGCTCGAAGATCTGCATCCGGCCGATCTAGCGGAGATGATGGAAGAACTTTCGGCGGCGGAGCGGCAGGGAATTATCGCTTCGCTGGATGAGGAGATGGCGGGCAAGGTGCTCGCAGAGTTGGACGAGCGGCTGACGCGGCAGATCGTCGAGAAGCTCGATCCGGAGAAGGCTGCGGACATTCTGGAGGAGATGGCGCCTGACGCGGCGGCAGAGTTGTTGGCGGATCTGCCGAGGGAGACTTCCGAGGAACTGCTGGACGAATTGCCCGGGCAGGAAGCGGAGGATGTGCGTGAACTGCTGTCGTTCGATCGCTCGACGGCGGGCGGCATGATGAACACGGAG
>DATAMU010000836.1:0-5376 GCA_036266605.1 Candidatus Acidiferrum sp.
GGTTGGGTGGTGGTGGGGGCGGGGGGTTTGCGGCGGGCGACGCCGACGACGCCGAGGACGGTGAGTTCGCTGAGGGCGGGGCGGGGGACGAAGATGCGGTCGGTGGAGGAGTTGAGGTCGGGCGGGGTGATGTGGAGGCCGTTGTCGAGCAGGCCGAGGAGGTCGTTGGGGACGACGCCTTCGAGAGTGTCGCCGTCGATGAAGCGGAGGCGGACCCAGAGGCCATCGAGTTTGGGACGGCTGAGGAAGGTTTTGCGTTCGGGTTCGAAATCGTCGGAGAACTCGCGGACGAAATAGATGGAGCGGATTTTGGAGAGCGGGATTTCTTCGTGCTCGCCGTCGGGAGTGAGCAGGTCGATGGGGTCGGATTGACCGAGGCGCGAGGGATTTAGATAGCCGCGGAGGCTCTTGCGATCAGCAAGAGAGACGACGACTTTCTTGTGCGTCGAGGCTGGGGCGCGCGTTTTCAAATTCTTATCGAATTTCTTGTCGAATCCCTGTTTAGGGGAATCAGTACGTCCAAAACTTAACTATTTGCGAAACAGATGGATGTATGTTATGTTAATCGGGATTTGCCTGTCAAGTCATTGTTTTGATTGGGGTTAGGCCACGGAGAGCCGCCCGTTGACCGAAAAAAAGCAGATCCTCAAGTCCGCCTCGATCATCTCGCTGGTCACCATCGCAAGCCGCATTTTAGGGTACGTAAGGGATCAACGTATAGCACTGTTGTTGGGAACGGGGCCTGCGGCGGACGCGTACGTCCTGGCGTATCGAATTCCGAACTTATTTCGAAGGTTGGTGGCCGAAGGGTCGATGACGGCGTCGTTTATCCCGGTTTTTACCTCGTACATGAGGGAAAAGCCGAAGGAAGACGTGTGGGAATTCGCGAACAAGCTGTTTTGGACGCTGGCGCTGTGCGTGGCGGTGATTACGGTATTGGGGATGGTGTTCTCGCCGTTTGTCGTGCATATGTTTGCCGGCAAAGGAGTTGCGACGCAGCAGGCGGTGGAGTTGAACCGCATTGTGTTTCCGTATTTGTTTTTCGTGGCGCTGGCGGCGCTGGCGATGGGGATTTTGAATTGTTTTCACATGTTCGGGCTGCCGGCGGCGACGCCGGTGGTGCTCAATGTGGCGACGATTGCGTTCACGGTGCCGGTAGTGTGGAAGTATTTCAAGGATCCGGCGACGTCTATCGCTGTAGGCGTGCTTGTCGGCGGCGTGATGCAGTTTTTGATCCAGGTGCCGGCGCTGGTGCAGAAGGGGATGACGTTTAAGTTTGGGCTGTCGTTCTCGCATCCGGCGATTCGAAACGTGGCGCGATTGATGCTGCCGAGGTTGTTCGGGATCGGCATCGGGCAGATCAATTTGCTGGTGGATACGCGGTTTGCGACGGCGGCGAAGATGCCTGTCGGAAGCTTGGCGGCGTTGTATCTGGCGGATCGCGTTATGGAGTTGGTGCTGGGTGGGTATGCCATCGCGGTGGCGACGGCGATCTTGCCGATGATGTCGCACCAGGCGGCTGCGAATGATTACTCGGGGCTGAAGAAGACGCTGACGTTTTCCGTGCGAATCGTGGCGTTTATCACGATTCCGGCCATGCTGGGGCTGATGATTTTGCGCGAGCCGATTATTCGCGTGCTGTTCCAGCACGGGCAATTTTTGGCGTCATCGACGCGATTGACGGCGCGGGCGCTTTTGTACTATGCGATAGCGTTGCCGGGGCTGGCGACGGTGAAGCTGGTGGTGCCGGCATATTACTCGACGAGGGATACGCGCACGCCGGTGATCGTGGCGGGTATCTCGATGTTGATCAACGTCGGGCTAAACGTGCTGTTTTTGAACAATACGTGGCTGTTTTCGAAAGTGCAGAACGGCGGACCGGCGTTGGCGACGGGATTGGCGTGCTACTTCGACTTTTTTGCGCTATTCATCATCTTTCGATTGAGGCACGGGCGATTGGGAACGAAGGAGATCATCTCGTCATTTTCGAGGATTTTCCTGTGCTCGGCGGTAATGGCGGTGGCGTGCTGGTTTGGGATGCACTATACGCAATTCACGATGCATGCGCGGTTTTTGGTGCAGTTGCTGGTGTTTGTCGGGTTGCTGGGCGGGGCGACCGGGCTTTATCTGCTGACGGCGTGGATATTCCGGTGTCGTGAGATGGAAGAGATTTATGGAATTGCGACGCGAAAAAATCGCGGCGACGAAACGTACGCAGAGGCCTGATGGAGATTTTAGCGACCATATCGTCGTTTGTGACGCATGTGAAGGTGGAGAAGGGGCTTTCGCCGAACACGGTAGAGGCTTACCAGCGGGATCTGCTTCGGTTTGAGGCGTTTACGAAGAAGCGGAAACTGACGCTGGAGGCTGTGGGCAAGGATGATTTGGTGGATTTTTTGGCGGGGCTGTACCGGGAAAAGTTGGAAAGCCGGACGGTGGCGCGGCACTTGGTGACGCTGCGGAATTTTTTTCGGTTCGCGCAGATACAGGATTTGATAGCGACGGATCCGACGATCAATCTGGAGTCCCCCAAGATTCGCCGGACGCTGCCGGGATATCTGAAGTTGGAAGATGTGGAAAGGCTGCTGAACCAGCCGGATCAGAAGACGACCATGGGGATTCGCGATCTGGCGATGCTGGAGGTGCTGTACTCGACCGGGTTGCGTGTGTCGGAGCTGGTCGGGCTCAGGATCGGGGATTTGGATAGCAAGATGGGCTGCGTGCGGACGATCGGTAAGGGCGACAAGGAGCGGATTGTGCCGATCGGGAAGAAAGCGCTGGCGATGGTCGAGAAGTACTTGCATGAGGCGCGGCCGGAGCTGTTGAAGAAGGCGAAGCTGTCGCAAAGCCAGGCGCTGTTCGTGAACCGGCGTGGGAGGTCGCTCAGCCGAGTTGGCGTGTGGAAGATTTTGTCGGCGTATGGCCGGCGAGCGGGGTTGCGCGTGGGGCTGACCCCGCATATGTTGCGGCATAGCTTTGCGACGCATTTGCTGGAACGCGGCGCGGATTTGCGGTCGGTGCAATTGATGCTGGGGCACGCGGATATTTCGACGACGCAGATCTATACGCATGTTGTCGAGGAGCGGTTGAAGCAGATTTACAAGGCGCATCATCCGCGGGCGTGAAGCGCGCGAGCGTAGAAACGGCGGCGGTGCGGCGGTCTTAGCAGTGCGGATTAGCGGTAGCTGTGCTTGCAGTTGCGGTAGCGAGCCCAGGGAATTCAGCGGAACGGTTGCGGGCTGCGGTCGGTCAGTGGTGGTTGACCGCGGGCGGTAAAGCGGCCGTTCGAGAGCGAAGGAAACACGATGCCAGACTATATGTTCTTACTGGAGAGCCGGCTGTCGCCAGAGCAGCGCGCGGTGATGATGCGCGTGCAGGAGTTGGCGGCGGCGATGGGGTTCAATCTCTATCTGACCGGCGGCACGGTGCGCGATCTGATCACCGGCGCGTCGCTGCGGGATTTGGATTTTACGGTCGAAGGCAATCCTTCGAAGATGGCGCGCGAACTGGAAAAGGGCGGCGCGAAGATTCTGGAAGAAGACGAAAAGCTGCGGCACATCGAGGTGCTGTTCGCGGGCGATGTGGAAGGCAGCATTTCGGCGGCGCGCGACGACCACTATGTGCGTCCAGGAACGCGGCCGGAGATTCGCTGGTCGACGATCATGGAGGATTTGCGGCGACGCGATTTTTCGCTGAACTCCATTGCGATTTCGCTGAATCCGGCGTCGCGTGGATTGTTGCTCGATCCGACGAACGGATTGTCGGATATCGAGCGCGGGGAAGTGCGCGCGCTGACGATTCACAGTTTTACGAATCAGCCGGTGCGGTTGCTGCGGCTGCTGCGATTCTCGGCGCGGATGGGATTCAAGCCGGAGTCGCGGACGCAGGAATGGTTCGACCTGGCGATCGAGAGGGATTTGCATCACACGATTACGCCGGAAGACGCGGGCGAGGAGTTGAAGGCAATCGCACGCGAAGAGCGGCCGGCGGTGGTGCTGAAGGCGTGGGAGCAGAATAAGTTGCTCGAAGCGGTGAACGCGAATTTGGCGAAGAAGCACCCGGACTACGAGGCGATCAACCGGTTGATGAAGGCGCGCGAGGATTTGTTTACGGCGGGATTCCGGCCGCGCCTGGCGACGCCGATGATGCTTGCGGTGCTGGGGAAGATGAAGGACCGAGAGTTGAACCAGGTGTTGTCGAAGGCGGGGTATCGGTCGGCGGAGATCGCTCGCGTTGAGGGATTTGCGGAGGAAGCGGAGAGCGCGCAGAAGGAATTGGTCGGCAAGAAGTTGAATGCGCCGATCGACGCCTATAAATATTTGGAGAATTTGCCAGTCGATCAGATGGCGTATTTGTTGGCCGAGTCTCGGAATTCGGCGGCGCTATCGAAAATCAAGGCGTATCTGAATAAGTGGCGGCCGGTGAGGATTGGGCTGCCGACGGTGGGGAACGAACTGGCGGCGCTGGGAATGGAGCGCGGACAGAAGTTCGATTCGATTGTGGAGCAGGTGTTTGCGATTCAATTGACGGGAAGAGGGAAGACTCCGGAAGAGCGCGAGAAGATTTTGAGGAAGCTTTCAGGGATTAAAGAGGCTCCGAAGAAGAAGGAAGCGCCGAAAAAGGCTGCGAAGGGCGCGGGCAAGGCGGAAGCTGCGGAGGCGATTTCGAGCGCGAATGCGGCGAAGGCTGGAGCGGCGGCGAAGGCGCATGGGAAGGACCGTTCTGCGGCGAAGCATCCGCCGGCTAAGGCCGCTGCGCATGCGAAGAGTGCGGGCGGGAAGAAGAGCGCGCGGAAGTAGTTTTTGTGTCGGCGCGTTTGCACGTCGGCTGATTTGATCGGGTTGACATCATTGAGCCGCCGTCGCTCAGCTGTGACTCAGCGAAGACGGTGCCATGCGGCTGAGATCTTGCCAAGCTGGGGCGCAGCGTGCTGCGCCCCTACAAGACCGTGGTGTTCCTGAAAAAGTTTAATGTGGCGAGATTTTTGTGGCGGCTGTGGGAAAGTCGGAGAAAGTTCAGAATTCGGTTCGCAAAAATTTTTAGAGAGAATTAGAATTAAGGTCCATGGGGCAGCCGCAGTTCGTTCACCTTCACGTTCACACCGATTACAGCCTGCTAGACGGCGCTTGCGAGACTACTGAGCTATTGGATGAGGCTTCGCGGCAGAAAATGCCGGCGGTGGCGATCACCGACCATGGCAACATGTTTGCCGCGGCGAAATTTTTCAACGAGGCGAGCAAGCGCGACGTCAAGCCGATCATCGGCTGCGAAGTGTATGTGGCGAAGGGAAGCCGGCACGATCGCGGCGAAAAGAATAATGGTGGGGCTCCGGTCTCGAACGGTGGAGATCGCAACGAAGAAGAACCGGGGACGCGC
>DATAMU010000837.1:0-1841 GCA_036266605.1 Candidatus Acidiferrum sp.
CCCGATGCTCGCGAAGAGAATTGGCGAGTTACCAGCGTGCCAACCATGGATCTTTGAACCGAAATGGGATGGCTTCCGGGTGTTGATCTTCCGCGACCGGGACGAAATCCTTATTCAGAGCCGCGATGCGAAATCGCTGAATCGATACTTTCCCGAGTTGCTCGAGCCGCTGAATGCGCAGCTGCCCGCTCGATGCGTTCTCGATGGCGAAGTCGTTGTCGCAAAGAACAATGGGCTCGACTTCGAGGAATTGCAGCTTCGGATTCATCCAGCTGCCTCGCGGGTGAAACTGCTTTCTCTGCAGAGTCCGGCATCTATCGTCTTTTTCGACCTCCTGTGCGAGGGAAACCGCGATTGGCGAAGCGAACCGTTCGAGCAGCGGCGCGAAAAGCTGGAGTCATTGCTGGCCAGTGCGGTGCCGCCAATCCATCTGACTCCGGCAACACGTGAACTAAGTATCGCATCGGATTGGTTCAGGCGCTTTGAAGGAGCGGGCCTCGACGGGGTTATGGCAAAGCCGATTTCCGGCACCTATCAATCTGACAAGCGCGTGATGTTCAAGGTCAAGCATGAACGCGACTGCGATTGCGTCGTGGCTGGCTTTCGATGGCACAAAGGAGGCGAGGGCACCGCGATCGGCTCGCTTCTGCTCGGCCTGTTCGACGACTCAGGGGCGCTGCAACACGTCGGCGTGTGCGCGAGCTTCACGCAAACCAAACGTCAGGAACTGGTGAAATTTCTGGCTCCCTATCGTCACAACGCTCTCGCCCATCATCCGTGGAAGTCATGGGCGGAGTCGACTTCAAACGATGCGGCACATCGGATGCCGGGCGGTCAGAGCCGTTGGAGCCACGGGAAGAATCTATCGTGGGAGCCGCTCAGACCCGAACTGGTAGTGGAAGTCGCGTACGAGCATATGCAGGGCACGCGCTTCCGTCATATGGCGCAGTTCCGGAGGTGGCGTACCGACAAAAAGCCACGCGATTGCTCCTACGAGCAGCTTGAAGTTATCCCGCCGCACGAGCTGAAAGCTATTTTTGCCAGAGACATCTGAGCCCACACGCGTTCAAGTACCTTTTTTCGACGCACGTGTGCTGCGCCATTCGCGAGTTGGGTCGTCATCAGGATCGGGAGTTTCCTGAAGCGGCCGTAACTCCTCAGGCACATGGCGGAGGTTTATTCGAATCCGCGTCCAGCTGGACGATCTGCTGCGCATCGAATCGACCAGCACGTCATCGGCGGCGAGAAGCTTCTCAACCTCGGCATGGTTGCGCTTCCATCTTTCCAGACCCGAAAGTGCGGCCTCTTTGCTTGGTGAGTTCGCAACAATTATCAGCGGCATCTTCGTTCGCGGCGTTTTTGCGACGGGCTTGGCGCGCGAAGGAGCAACCCGGCGCGGTTCGCTCTCCATCTTGCGAAAGTGCGGCGGCCAGGGCGCGTCGCCCAAGCCCGCGGCTTCGTCTCGTGCCGCAAGCTCGAGCAATTTTTCGAGCGAACCGACCGCTCCATCGATGCCTTCCTGCGGATCGCCGATCTCAAAAAACCGTTTTGGAATTGTGAGCACGGTAAAGTCGGACGGCTCGCAGTCGGGAACCTCGTGCCAGTGAAGAGGCGCAGAGACGCGAGCGTCGGGGAGCGGCCGCACGGAATATGCCGAGCAGGTCGTACGGTCCTTCGCGTTCTGGTTGTAATCGAGGAACACGCCGTGCCGCTCTTCCTTCCACCATTTGCTCGTGGCGATCGTGGGAGCGCGCCGTTCGACTTCCCGGGCGAAGGCCAGCGCCGCACGGCGGACCGTGGTGAACGGCCATTGCTGCGCGATGCGCACGTAGACGTGGATC
>DATAMU010000838.1:0-2128 GCA_036266605.1 Candidatus Acidiferrum sp.
GTCCTCACCACCGGCACCGACGAACACGGCGTCAACGTGGAACGCAGCGCGAAGAAAGCCGGCATCCCCGAATCCGAATTCGTAGCGAAAATGGCCGCCGAATGGAAAGCCATCTGGGACGAGTTCGGCATCCAGGGCGACGAATTTATTCGCACCACCGAACTCCGTCACGCGCGCACCGTCCAATGGCTCTTCAAACTCTGCCGCGAAAACGGCTACATCTACCCCGGTCATTACACCGGCCAATACTGCATCTTCGACAACGCTTACGTTGACGTGAAACCCGGCGAGCCTTGTCCCGAGTGCGGCCGCCCGACCGAAACCGTCACCGAAGACAACTATTTCTTCAAACTCTCCGCATTCCAAAACGTCCTTCTCGATTTCTACAAAAAGAATCCCGACTTCATTCAGCCGGAAGCGCGCCGCAACGAAGTCCTCGCTTTCGTCGAAGGCGGCCTTCGCGACCTCAGCATCACGCGCACCTCGATTCGTTGGGGCATTCCCGTCCCCGGCGAAGAGCCGCACGTTTTCTACGTCTGGTTCGACGCCCTCACCGCATATCTCAGCGCCGTTGGTGGTCCCGACTTCGAGCGCCGTGGCTTCTGGCCCGCCGACTTGCACCTCGTCGGCAAAGAAATCATTCGCTTCCACGCCGTCTACTGGCCCGCGTTCCTGATGGCCGCACAGCTTCCGTTGCCCAAGCAGATTTGGGCGCACGGCTGGCTCCTGATGGACAGCGCCAAAATGAGCAAGTCGCTCGGCAACGTTGTGCGTCCGCGCCCGATCGTCCATGTCCTCGGCCTCGACGCGCTGCGCTACTACCTGCTCCGCGAAACCGTCTTCGGCGCCGACGGCAACTTCAGCTACGACGCGCTCGTCCAGCGCTACAACTCCGATCTCGCCAACGGCCTCGGCAACCTCGCCAGCCGTACCGCCGCGATGATCACGAAAGATTGCGGCGGAAAAATTCCGCGTGTCAACGATCTCAAGCCGCAGGATCAAGCACTCGCGCAGCACGCGCAAAAAACAATCGGTGAAGTTCTCGAGCAATACAACGCACTCGGCTTCTCCAAAGCACTCGAGCAAATTTGGTCGCTGATTTCCGCGGCCGACAAATATCTGACCACCGAACAGCCGTGGGCGCTCAAAGAAGCCGACCGGGAACGCCGCGACGCGATTCTCGCCACCACCGCGGAAGTCCTGCGCATCGTCACCGCGCTCGCCTATCCCGTCTTGCCCGAAAGCACCGTAAAAGTCTGGGCGCTTCTCGGCCAACAGACGCCGCTCGGTACCGTAAATCTCGAAAGCCTGAGCTGGGGCCAGCTCAAGCCCGGCACGCAACTCGGCACATCACAACCACTTTTCCCGCGCATCGACAAAGCGGAAGCCATAGAGAGGATGGAAGCCATGGAGAACGAAGCACAGAAAGCGCCGCCACCAACCGCAGCGCCAACGCCCGCAGCGGCACCAGCAGGAGCCGCAGGAGCAGCGCCCGCACCCGAAGGCGTGCAGCGCATCGGCATCGAAGACTTCGTGAAAGTCGAGATGCGTGTCGGCCAAATCAAAACCGCCGAACGCATCGTCGGCGCCGACAAACTCCTAAAACTCACCGTAGACATCGGCAGCGAAATCCGCCAGATCTGCGCCGGGATCGCGCAATTCTACGAGCCCGAAAAATTGATCGACCGCAAAGTCGTCGTCGTCACCAATCTCGCTCCGCGCAAACTCCGCGGCGTCGAATCCAACGGCATGATCGTCGCCGCCAGCATCGGCCCCGAAGGCCGCCCCGTCCTCGCCGGCTTCGCCGAAGACGTCGAAGTCGGCGCCCGCCTGAAATAATTGGGCACGACGTTGTAGGGGCGCAGCCCGCTGCGCCCCATGTCCGCAAGGTGTAATGATTATGGTCTTCGACTTAAGCCACCACCCGGGCCACAAATCCCTGCGAATGTCGTATCGCGACTACGCCGCCGCCGGAATCTATTTCGTCACGATTTGTACCTACGATCGTCGTCCAACGTTGGCCAAAATCGAAAAGGGTACCGTGCACCTTTCTTCGATCGGAACGATCGTAAAAGAGCGCTGGCTACAAATTCCCAGCCACCATCCCCAAGCCACTCTTCACGCTTTT
>DATAMU010000839.1:0-3942 GCA_036266605.1 Candidatus Acidiferrum sp.
AAAGCGCGACGAATCCACGCGTTGGTGTTCGCCCCGCGAGCGAACGGGAGGTCGTACGTCGCGTTGATCACAGCGGCGTGGCGGATGTCGAACGATGCTCGGCCGTAGTCGCCGATAGGAGCCAGCGGGTTGGCGATGAAAGCGGGAGAGTTGGTGGCGACGCTGGTGTTGAGATTGTCGCCGTCATCGAGGGCTTTGGAAAATGTGTAAACGCCGCGGAACTGGAGACCATGCGCGAGGCGTTGATTAATGTCGGCAACGAGGCCGTGGTACGAGCTGATGCCTTCGGAGAACCAGTGCGTCGTGTTGGAGACGGCAGGGTTTGCTAGAGGCGCGCCGGTCGGATAGTAGAGCAAACCGTTGGGATAGTTTGCGGGGCACGGCGCGGCTGGGCAGACCGTACCGGCGGGCAGGTTCGCGTCGAGAGAGAGAAACTCGTGGTAGCCGTGCGAGCCGACGTAACCGATGCTGACGGTTGTGGCGGGCGCGATCTGGTGCTCGACCTTGAGTGACCAAGATTCGACCGTGGGTGTACGCAAGTCGGGCTGAACGCCACTGGGAATTACTTTGGCGCTTTTGTAGGTTGCACCCGGAGCGATTGTCGAGAAGTCGATGCTCTTGGCGGCTGAAACCGTGTTGAACGGGCCGTTCTGGTCGAGGCGATAGCTCAGATTGTCGATCAGCGCGTAGTACGTGCCAAAGCCGCCGCGAATCACGGTTTTCTTTGAACCGAAGGGCGACCACGCCAATCCGAAGCGGGGAGCCGGCAGAAATTTTGCGTTGTTCTCGGAGAGTGCGGATGAGCCAACGACGGGATTTGTGATGATGGCGCCTGTTGAGTCGAATGCGTAGTTCGAAGCGCGGCCATTCACTTCGTTCCAGCCGTTGGTCGATTCGGCGCGGAAGCCGATTCGAATTTCGAGTGACGGCTTCAAGTGGATGGTGTCTTCCGCGTAAAACGCACCTTGCAACGAACGCCAGCCGAGAGGCGTGAAGCTGGGCGCAAAGGTGTAGGTGCTGACGGTGCCTTGCAGGAATGATTTGAGATTGGTGAACGACGCTTGGCCGTACTGATCCTGAATGAGCGTGTCGTTGGCCTGGAGACGTTGGATCCATGCGCCGAAGGACAAGAGATGACGGCCGTGCGTGATGGTGACTTGATCGGTGCCGGTGAAGAGGTTGCGGACGGCGGTGAGATTGCTGCCGGCGTTGGTACCGCCGTTGGTGATTTGCGAGGCGCCATTCAGCGTGGTGCCGCCACCGACGACGAGAGCGCCGACGGGTTGATCGGCGTGAATCCAACCGGGAAGATCGACGGTGGTTCCGCTGTCAAAGAAAAATGCGCCGCGCGAGAAGCCGAAGGTGGCGCGATTGACGATGCTCGGAGAAAAAATGTGCGTTTCGGTCAGGCTGATCACCTGTTCGCGCAGGCGAGCCGTGACAAAGCTGATGGGATTCGCAGTCGGTGAATGCGCGTCGCTGTCGTCGGCCGTGTACACGGCAGATAGTGTGTCGTTGGTCGAGAAGTTCTGGTCGATGCGAGCGGTGCCGAAATCTTCGCGAATGTGTTGGATCGGATTGCTGAAGGCTTCGGCGATACCGCTGGAAGTGCCATCGGAATTCAGTAGTTCGGGGCCGTTGGCGATGGGCCACAAGGCGAGCAATGGCTGAATGCTCGGCACGGCTTTTGCGCGAGACGCGTTGTCGGGGACGAGAGTGAGATCGCTGAGGCCTAGAATTTGGCGGAAGCCCTCGTAATTGGCGAAGAAGAATGTTTTGTCTTTGACGATGGGCCCGCCGACGGACGCACCAAAAACATTGCGTTCGAAATGCGGGATGTCGCCATGATCGAAGAAGTTGCGGGCATCGAGCGCGCTGTTGCGCAGGAATTCATAGGCCGAGCCGTGAAATTGATTTGTACCGTTCGCGGTGACGACGTTGACTTGCGCGCCGGGGCGCTTGCCGTATTCGGCGCCATACGTGTCTTTGACGACGGCGAATTCACGCACGGCGTCAACGCCAAGTAGCTGGCCGCTGAGGCCGCCCGGGGTGTTGTTCACTTCGGAGGCGCTGGTGAATTCCACTCCGTTGAGCAAAAAGAGATTTTCCTGGGGGCGGCGGCCTGAGACAGCAAACATGTTTCCGACGACAGAGTTCGATGTGCCGATGCCGCCGGCGCGTTGCGAAGTGTAGTTCACAATGCCCGGATTTAGAGTGAGAAGCTGATCGTAGCTGCGACCGTTGAGCGGCAGATCTTTGACCTGGCGCTCGCCGACGAGGCCGGAGATGTCTTCGGTGGTGATTTGAATCACGCCGGAATCGGCAGGGACTTCGACGGTTTGATGGACGTCACCAACCTGCAGAGTGAGATCGACTTGTTCGCGCTGTCCGACAACGAGCGCGATGTTTGTGCGACGGTCGGACTGAAAGCCGGCCTTCGATGCGGCGACTTCGTAGTGGCCTACGGAGAGCGCGGCGGCGTTGAATCTTCCGGCCTCATCGGTGACGAGAGCGCGGCTTCTACCGGTCTCGAGGTTGACGACCGTTACCTCGGCGCCTGCGACAGCAGCGCCGGAAGAATCGGTCACCGAGCCCCAGAGCGAGACTTCACCCTGTGCGAAAGCGGCGCCGGGGCTGATAGCTATAACCACGATCAGAAAAAAGAAAGGAAAGAGAAGCTTTCTTGAATGTGAAGCCGCTAGCTGGGTAAAACGCATCTGTAACACTCCTAAAGTGTGCTTGTTCTAAAGCGCGTCGCAAGGGACGCGGAGAAAGTTGATGAAGGACTACACGACCAACTTCTTGAGATCTGCTGCTATGAAACGGAAGGGTCGATCAGCGACAACAACAACACGACTGCGCAGAGACGCGCTTGAGGAGATGCGAGAGAAGAGTTCGAGCCAAAAAAGTCACGGTCGCTTGCCTTCCGCGATGACCGTGTTGAGCTTAATTGCAGAGGCGGAATGCGCTGCGACCGATGTGTGAATGCCCGAATATACCAACTGCAATCCGGCGGCGAGCGCCACAGCGGCGACAACCAGTTTTAGTTTTTGTGCTGGAACCCGCTTTGCGAGCAAGCACCCGATGATTACGCCCGGCACGCCGCCCGCAAGGAGTTCAAGCAAGACAGGAGCGCTGATCGAGCCGAGAGTCCAGTGAACAGTGCTGCCGATGATCGCGAGCACCAATCCAAAAATGATATCCGTTCCAACCACTTGCGCAGGCGACATTTCCGAATAGTTCAGCAACAGCACCGTCCCCAGCGCGCCGGCACCGGCGGAAGAGAAGCCGGATTCGATTCCGATCGGAAACGCGAGCCACGGCAGCCAGCGAGAATTTTTGACGACGAAATTTGGATTTTGCGCCTTCGGGACGAAGCTCAGCGTCGCCGTTATCGTGAGCAAGAGGCCGAGAATGATTACGATAAGCGGGCTGTTACCCGTGTGGGCGAGGCCGCGAAGTGCAACGATGCCGAGGATCAAGCCCGGTACGGCGCCTTTGAGCATGAGCCGGAAGTAGCGAGAGTTGACATTGCGCCGAAACAAATAGAACGGCGCGGCAATGAGGCGCAGGACGCCGGCAAAAACAAACGCCGTTCCAACGGCTTCACCCGCAGGCATCCCGACGATCAGCAACAACGCGGGAACCGTAAAGCTGCCGCCGCCGATTCCAGTGAGGCCAACCGCAAGCGCGATGAGAAAACCGAGCAGAAGATGCATTAGTCCGTTTTCTCCGAGAACGTGTGAATACCGCATTCAAGTTTTTTGCCGCCCCAGCGGCCCGAGCGAAGATTTGCGGGATCGTCAGGAATAGCGGTGCAAGGCTCGCATCCGATGCTCGAATAGCCGCGGTCGTATTGCGGCAGATAGCTCAATTGATGCTTGCCGGTGTATTCCCAAACTTGCGCCCAGCTCCAATCGGCGATCGGGCTCACCTTGAGCA
>DATAMU010000840.1:0-5042 GCA_036266605.1 Candidatus Acidiferrum sp.
GATTCTTGCAAGGTCTACGCGATCTCTGCGATAAAAACGGCGCCCTGCTGATTTTCGACGAAGTTAAGACCGGCGCGAAGCTCGCGTGGGGCGGCGCCAGCGAATACTTTGGCGTCAAGCCGGACATGATCTGCCTTGCCAAATCGATCGGCGGCGGACTGCCTCTCGGCGCATTCGGCTCAAGCCGCAAAGTCATGGACCTCATCTCGCAGCATAAGGTCTTCCACGGCGGCACTTACAACACAAACCGCGTAGCGATGTCTGCCGGACTCGCCACATTCCGTGAAGTGCTCACGCGCGAGAACTACGCGCACACCGACAAACTGAGCAAGCAACTTACCGACGGTTACCGCAAAATCGTCGCGACAGTCGGCCTCAAGGCGTACATCGCCAGCGCTGGAGTAAACGGCGCGCTCATGCTCTATCCACAAGAAATCAAAAACTATCGCGACTGGACCACGATCGACGTCGATCTGTGGCGCCACTATTGGTTCGCAATGGTCAATCGTGGCGTGCTCGCTCAGCCCTATTGGTGGGACGAGCAGTGGACGATTTCGGTGCAACACACCGAAGCCGATATCCAGAAACATCTCGCCGTTTTCGAAGAAATCGCTCCGTCCTTGGCGAAGGCCCAACAAGAGCGCGGCGCCGCGAAAGTTGGCGCCACCGGCCACTAAATCAGCAGGCAGTCGTAGGGGCGCAGCACCGCTGCGCCCCAGCTGCCCAGGCCGACTGTGTCGCCGAGATCCGCTTTCGAGTTTTTTCAATTCTCGGGGAGACCAACGTTGTCGAATGAAATCGCCACAGCCTCAGTCCCAGCGAACTCCCCCGCTGCGATTTCGACGTCGGACGTGCCGCACCTACGCCGCGTGCTCGGCCGTTGGGACCTCGTTCTTCTTTTTGTCGTCGCCGTCTTCAACCTCAACGTCGTCCCGTCGATCGCAGCAAACGGCGGCGTTACCGTCTGGCTCTGGATCATCTCCTTACTGCTCTTCTTCTGGCCGCAAGGCATCGCCGTCATCGAACTGGCTCATCGCTATCCGGGCGAAGGCGGCGTCTATCTGTGGGCCAAGGAAGTCTTCGGTGACTTTCACGGCTTCCTTTCCGGTTGGTGCTATTGGACGAACAACATGATGTAC
Organism: Candidatus Acidiferrum sp.; assembly: GCA_036266605.1. Taxonomy (GTDB): domain Bacteria; phylum Acidobacteriota; class Terriglobia; order Acidiferrales; family UBA7541; genus Acidiferrum. Next base: position 1,140 of record DATAMU010000840.1, read on the forward strand.
GTGCCGACCGTGATGCTCTATTTCGTAGGAGTCTCGGTCTTTGCGCTCGGCAGCGGCCACCAGTCGCTGGCCGACAATAAATTGTTCACCCTCGGTTCCGCCCTCACGTTGCTCGCGATACTCGTGATCCTGAACATCGTCGGCCTCGGCGTTGGCAAATGGATCAACAACCTCGGCGCGATCGGTACGGGTATCGCCGCGGCTGTCTTGATCGGCCTCGGCGTGATCGTCTACCTACGCTTTGGTACCAATATCACCGCCGCTGATTTCCAAATTCCCGCGAATCCGCGATTCGTCCTGAATTCTTTCGGCGTGATCTGTTTCGGCTTGGTCGGGCTCGAACTCGCCTCAGTGATGGGTGACGAAATCGAGAATCCACAAAAAATCCTTCCCGGTGCGGTCGCGTGGGGCGGTGTGCTTTCCGGCGCGCTCTACATTGGCGCGACGCTCACGTTGCTAATCGCCGTCAGTAAGAAGGACATCAGCGTACTGCAAGGCATCGTGCAAGCCGTCGGCAGCATGGCTGCGAGAGTGAACGCGTCCTGGATCCTCGCACCGTTCGCATTGCTGCTTAGTTTTTCAATCGCGGGCATTGGCTCGGCGTGGCTAGCTGGCTCCGCGCGCATCCCCTTCGTCGCCGGCCTCGATTCCTACATGCCCGCATGGCTCGGCAAAGTTCACCCGAAGTATGCGACCCCATACGCCGCGTTGATCGTTCACGCTGTCGTCTCGATGATCCTCGTCATCATCAATTTCTCCGGCGGAGCGGGCGTGCAGGAAACATTTCAAAAACTTCTGTCGCTGGCCGTCGTGCTCCAGCTCGTCCCATTTATTTATATGTTTGGAGCTTTGCTGAAACTTGCTGCCGCCGAAGATTTCGTGCGCCGCCGCTACAGCAAGACAACACTACTCGCAGCCGGAGTCAGCGGTCTGATCACGACGATTCTCGGAATCTCACTGGCGTTTTTCCCGGCGGCCCAAATCACATCGATCGCTTCGTATGAAGTCTGGATGTTCGGCGGCACATTGCTTTTCGTCGGTCTCGCCGCATTCTTCTTTTTTGTCTACGGCCGTCGTAAGGCCGCACGAAAGGTAGTCGTAGCACCGGTAGCGTAAAGCACGGATCGCCGTGCGCGTTTTAGAATTGTAAGTAGCGGTAACGGAGCCCACGATGGCAACCACAACGAGCGCAACCTCAAACGCCAAAACCCACAAAAATTTCGTCAACAATCAATGGGTCCCAGCCGCGAGCGGCGAAACCTTCCCCGTTTACGATCCCTCCACGGAAGAAGTCATCGCCAACGTGGCCGCCGCCGACAAATCCGACGTTGATGCCGCCGTCAAATCCGCGCGCGAAGCCTTTGACAGCGGCCCGTGGCGCCAGACCACCGCGCAAGATCGCGGCCGCATTCTCTTCAAGCTCGCCGAAAAAATCCGCCAAAACTCAGCTGCGCTCGCCGAACTCGAGTGCCGCAACTCCGGCAAGCCCATCGTCGAAGCCGAGTACGACATCGCCGACGTCGCAACCTGCTTCGAGTATTACGGCGGCCTCGCGACAAAAGTCACCGGCCACGTGAATCCCGTTCCTGCCAATGCGCTCAGTTTCACCATGCGCGAACCCGTCGGCGTCGCCGCGCAAATCATTCCGTGGAATTACCCGTTGCTGATGGCTGCGTGGAAGCTCGCTCCCGCAATCGCCGCCGGCTGCTGCTGCGTGCTCAAGCCTGCCGAACAAACTCCCCTCACCGCGCTTGAATTCGCGAACTATTTCGAAGAAGTCGGCTTGCCGCCTGGCGTCGTCAACATCATCAACGGCTTCGGCGAAACGGCAGGCGCCGCTCTCGTTGCGCATCCCGGCGTCGACAAAGTCGCCTTCACCGGCAGCGCCGCCGTCGGAAAAATCATCGTGAAGAGTGCCGCCGACACGCTAAAACGCGTCACGCTCGAGCTCGGCGGCAAATCGCCCAACATTTTCTTTGCCGAAGCCGATTGGGAAGCTGCCGTGGACGGCGCGCTATTCGGCGTCTTCATCAATCAAGGCGAAGTCTGCTCCGCCGGCAGCCGCATCCTCGTCGAAAAATCCATCTACAAAAAATTCGTCGAGGCGATGGCCGAGAAAGCAAAACGTATAACGCTCGGCCCGCCGCTCGCCCGCGAAACGAAAATGGGCCCGCTCGTCAGCAAAGAACAATACGATCGTGTCGCGTCCTATCTTGACCTCGGCAAAAAAGAAGCAAAAGTCGCAATAGGCGGCAACAAACCCAAAGAATTCAGCAAAGGCTTCTATCTCGAACCGACGATTTTCTACGACGTCGAAAATTCCGCCCGCATCGCCCGCGAAGAAATCTTCGGCCCAGTCGCCTCGGTAATTCCATTCGATGGCGAGAGCGACGCCATCAGCATCGCCAACGACACGCCTTACGGCCTCGCCGCCGCTGTCTGGACGCGCGACATCTATAAGGCCTTCCGTGTCGTCAAATCCTTGAGAGCCGGAATCGTTTGGGTCAACCACATGCAACCCACCTACGTCGAAGCGCCGTGGGGCGGCTACAAACAGTCCGGCTTCGGCCGCGAACTCGGCCCTTGGGGCCTCGAGGAGTATCTCGAAACCAAACAAGTTTTCGTGAATCTCGACGAAACTCCAATCGGATGGTACTGAAAATGGCCACAATCCAACTCAAGACTGAAATCCCAGGCCCTCGCTCGATCGCGTTGATGAAACGTCGCGAAGCCGCCGTCCCGCGCGCACCATACAACACGATTCCCGTTTTCGCGGCATCTGCAGACGGCGCGACTCTCACCGACGTTGACGGCAATCGCTACATCGATTTCGCCGGCGGCATCGGCTGCCTCAACATCGGCCATCAGGCGCCGCGCGTCACTGCTGCAATCAAAGACCAACTCGAGAAGCATCTGCATCTCTGCTTCGCCGTCACGCCCTACGAGGGCTACATCGCCGTCGCCGAAAAATTGAACGCTCTCGCGCCAGGAAATTTCGCCAAGAAAACAATCCTTCTGAATACCGGTGCCGAGGCCGTCGAAAATGCCGTCAAAATCGCGCGCGCCTACACCAAGCGCCCTGCGATCATCTGCTTCGAAGACGCCTTCCACGGCCGCACGCTCATGGCGATGTCGCTCACCAGCAAAGCGCACCCTTATAAAGCCGGGTTCGAACCGTTCGCCAGCGATGTCTACCGGATCCCCTACGCATACGAATATCGCGCCGAAGGCGAAGCCACGGTTGAAGCCTTTGCGCACCATCTCGAAAACGCATTCAAGCGCAACGTCGCCGCCGAATCCGTCGCCGCCGTTATCGCCGAACCAGTCTTGGGTGAAGGCGGTTTCGTCGTTCCGCCGCGCGATTACTTCAAGGCTCTACAAAAAATCTGCAGCAGGCACGGCATCCTTTTCATCGCCGACGAAGTCCAATCCGGCTTCGCGCGCACCGGCAAATGGTTCGCGTCCGAACATTTCGGCATCGAACCCGACCTAATCACGATGGCAAAATCTCTCGGCGGCGGCATGCCCATCGCCGCTGTCACGGGTCGCACCGAAATCATGGACGCTCCGGCCGTCGGCGGACTCGGCGGCACGTATTGCGGCCATCCGCTTTCCTGCGCCGCCGCACTCGCCGCGATCGAAACCATCGAAAAAGAAGAACTCCTCGCGCGCTCCACCGCAATCGGCCATCATTTCTCCAAGCGCGCGCACGCTTGGCAACAGAAATGGCAGCTTGTCGGCGATGTCCGCGGTCTCGGCGGCATGTGTGCCATCGAACTTGTTCGTAACGCCGAAACGCGCGAGCCAGCTGACACCGAAACCAAGCAAATCTCCGAGTTCTGCTACAAACAGGGATTGATCACGATCACCGCGGGCACGTTCAACAACGTGATCCGCATTCTC
>DATAMU010000841.1:0-5875 GCA_036266605.1 Candidatus Acidiferrum sp.
ACTATCTCGCCGTCATATTGCCCTCACCTTTAAAACAAGGCTCGCCGCTATCCCTGACTTTCACTTACGGGGGAAAACGCGCCATCCGGAAAGCAGGCGACGGAAACTACTTTTGCGAAAGCTCTGGCTGGTACCCGGATCGCCCCAACAGTTTTTCGACTCGCACGAGTTTCGACCTGACGTTTCACAGTCCCAAGAACACTCTGCTGGTGGCCACCGGCGGAAAAACGAGCGAGACCGTCGACGGCAACACGCGCATCACGACGTGGAAGAGCGAAATCCCGCTTGCGGTCGCCGGGTTCGCGTATGGCGACTATAAGGTCTCCAGCGAGAAGGCCGACAACGTCGGAGTCGACGTTTACGCCAATCGCCAGCCGGACGATGTCATGCAAATGATGCAGCGCTATTTCGATTCCGGCCGCGCCATGGCAGCGGTTGGCGTGCTCACACCCACCGCAATGGCGAAGACGATGGGGGTCGAAATGAGCAATATGATTCGCTTGTTTGACTCCTTCTACGGTCCATACCCGTATTCGCATCTCGCCGTGACCAGCATGCCGATCAGCTATTCCTATGGGCAGGGCTGGCCGGGTCTGATTTATCTGTGGTCCGCATCCTTTCTCGACGTCACCCAGCGCCACGCAATCGGTCTCAAAGACCCGATCGAGATCACCGATTTCTTTCGCGCTCACGAAACCTCCCATCAGTGGTGGGGGCATCGCGTCGGATGGAAGAGTTATCACGACCAATGGCTGTCGGAAGGTTTCGCGGAATTCTCCGGCAATCTCTACGTTGAATATCGCGAAAACGAAAAGGAATACTTGGCGCGATGGCGCAAGGAAAAAGAGCTTCTGAAGACGAAGGATACATTCGGTCATGAGATTGATTCACTCGGTCCTATCTGGATGGGCCAGCGAATTCATTCATCGCAAACGGACGCGGCTTCGTATCAGGATTTGATTTACTCCAAAGGCGGCTTTGTCTTGCAGATGCTACGCATGCAAATGAACAACCCGCGTGAAGCCGATCCGGATCATGCATTCAAGGAAATGATGCAGGACTATTGCAAGACGTTCGATAACAAGCCGGCATCAACCGAAGACTTCAAGTTGATCGTGGAACGCCACATGACGCGCCCCATGGACCTCGACGGCAACAAGAAAATGGACTGGTTCTTCAATCAGTACGTCTACGGGACGGGCATCCCGCAATACAATTTTCACGCAACCACCCAAGCCACACCGGACGGCAAGACTCGCATTACCGGACAACTCGTTCGAACCGGCGTGCCGGAAGGCTGGAAAGACGACGTCCCCATATACGCGCATGTGGGAGATAAAGTCATTCGAATGGGGTCGCTCGCGGCCACGCACTCAACCGAGCCACTCGATGCGGTGGTCCCAGCCAAGATCGATCGCGTCACAATCAACGAGCACGAAGATTTGCTGGCCGACGTCCACCAATAAATTGGCGCCACAAACAACGTGGCGCCAGCTCGAAATGCATTCTGCTAGTTCGCTTACTACTTCGCCGCGTTCAGTGGCGGGGCCGGCAGCAGCGGCAACCGCTTCGGTTCACCGCGTGCCCCGCGAACCTCGAGTTCTTCGAACAGCAACGACGGCGCCACCATCGACGCCGGCAGCCCGGCATTCCCACTCGCCGCGCCAAACGCACCGAGCGCCGTGCCCGAGAAGCCCGCAATCTGGCTTTGCATGTAGTTGTACACGAAGTAGTCGTTGCCGATTCCCGCGAGATTCCGCAACGAACGCGTATTCACGCCGATAATTCGCGCGCCGCGAATGATTTCTTCGCGCCCGTCTTCGGGATAAACCTTGTAAACGAGCAGCGGCAGTCGATCGCCCGTTCCTGCGCCCCCGCCATAGCTCGCCAGCAACTCCGAGAAATCCTCCTGATGCAGCAAGCTCAGCGACGGATTATCCATCTCTCGCACAATGATGCAGTAAGCCAGCTTTTCCGCCTTGCACTCGTCCAGAAATTTCTTCTTCAGATCCGCCGCAGACATCGTCTCCGTCGAATTGAAAAATAGATTGCTCATCGTCGGCTTCGCATCCGCCAACAATGCCGACCTCCCGTGCCCGTTCGATTGATTCGAATCATTGCCCGGCCGCCGCGACATCAGCATCTCCTTCAGCGTGCCGTTTTCGACGACGTCAACCTTCTCTGCCTTCACGCCTTCATCGTCCACCGAATACCCGCCGATGAGCGGCGTGCCTTTGTAGTCCTTTGCGTCCGGATCATCGACCAGGCTCACGCTGGTCGGCAAAACGCGCGCGCCGATGCGCCCCGTCCAATCGCTCTTGCCGCCCAGATTTCCGAGCATCTGCTCGAAAATTGGCTGAAACGAAATTGGCGGCCGCGCGCCGTTGATTGCGGGACCCAAAATCTGTGCCAGCAACGGAGCCGCGGCCCGCGCTTCGAACAACACCGGCCCGGTGTAATCCTGCGCAATCGAACCCGAGCGCATCGCAACCAACTCGGTGCCAGTGACGTTCAATCCCTTGCGCACGGCATCGACATTCGGCAAGTCCGCCGGCTTCTGTGCGTAGGTCGCGTACAGATGATTCAGCGGCATCCCATCTTTCGCGAGCGTGTTCATGCCCGACTCAATTGCCGCGAACGTGCGATTCGTCCGGATTTCTGTCCCTTCGCTCGTCATCAAGTATTCGGTCGCGTAGACGAGGTAGTACGTTACTCGCGATTCGTAAATCTCCGGAAACTGCCGCAGCGTCGCCGAAGCCTGCCGCGCCTCTTCATCCCAGTTGCGCCCGGTCCAATCCGGCGTCACGAGCGGCTCAACGATCTTCACCGGTTGCGCCTTCGAGAAATCGTCGATGTCCGACTGCCGCGCCAGGCTGCTCAGATACGCCTGCTTGCGCGAATACGTCTCCACCGCTTCTTTAAACGCCTGATCCGTTGCGATCCACAAATCCTGCCGCAGCGAATCGTAGTCTTTGTCGATACCGACCGATCCCGTCGAACCGATGAATCCGCGGAACCCTTCTTCGCCGATGAAATTCGAACTGTCGAGCTTGTAGTTTCCAACGCGGGCCTCGACATCCATGAATCTCTGACGCGTGTGCTGGCTGCTCAGCAGCGTGCCGAACTGCGCCGTGATCTCCTTGAACTCCAAATCGAGCAGCCGGTATTCGATGTAGTACGGCTTCACCGGTTCGTTCGTGCCCGGAATCTTCAGTTCCAGCCGCGTCTTCGAACGCGCCATTTCATCGCGCATCGCGCGAAGCGTTTGATCCTTGTCCTGCGTAGCCTGCGCCTGGGCAGCAGATGCCGACTCCGCAGCGCTTACCGGCGCAAACCAACTCGCCACGCTCAGCGCTGCGGCAACCATCGCTACGCCGCCCCACATCCCGCGCCGCTTCACTGTGCACCTCCCGACTTCGCCGCATCTTGCGCAGGCGAAGGCAGAATCGGCGGCCGATCCGTCGATGTCTCTTTCTTCTGTACTTCCAACTCGCTCGTCAAAATTGCAGGCGCAGCAGCCGAAACCGGCACCGAGCCCGATTCCGCTCCGCAATATCCGTTGAACACTTCCTGCTTGTCGCCGGTCGCCACAATCTTCGTCAGCGAAGCCAGCGGCGTGCCCACGATATCGACGCCGCGCACCAGCTCATCCGGCCGTCCGTCGGCAAACACCTTGTAAACAACCAGCGGCTGCACCTGAAACGCCTGCGGCTGTCCGCGCCCCGTAAACGTAAATCCGCCCGCGATGTCGTCGATCAGCAATCCATACGGCTTGTTCTGTTGTTTGACCAACTCGATCAGCTTCGCGCGCAGTTGCGCATCTGTCAGCGTCTTGCTGCTCTCAACAATTAGGTTTCCCTGTCGCGACACAGGCGAAGCGCCAAGCTGCCGCCTCCCATGTCCATTCGAATGCGGAAATCCAACCAGCGGCGACCGCGACATCTCAAAATTTTTCAGCACGCCGTGATCGACCATCAGCACACGATGCGCCTTCACGCCCTCGTCGTCGTATTCATAAAATCCGAGCAAGTCCTCCTTGCCCAACTTCGGCATTGTCGGATCGTCGATAATCGTCAGGAAGTCCGGCAGGATCTGCTGATCGACTTTCTTCGCAAACGTCTGCCCTTCCGAAGAATCCTTCTGCCGGTGCCCTTCCGCGCGGTGACCAAACACCTCGTGAAAGAACACCGCCGCCGCGCGCCCCGTTAGCAACGCCGGTGTCACCGACGGCTCATTCAACGGCGCTGCCACCAACCCTTCCAGCTCTTTGCGCAGCGTCGCGCCCGCCGCCAGCACCGCCTTGTCGTCCGGCGCATCCGAAGGTTTCACCCAATCGAAATTGTAGTACCGCTCGAGATCCATCCCATCCGGCGCCTTGCCCTGAATAAAAAGTTCCAGCCGGTAGCGGATCTGCCCGTACTGCAACTGCGTCCCTTCGCTCGTGATCTGGTACGCGTTCTGCGCCTGCGCCGTAAACGTCACAATCGAATTGATCACCGCGGGCGACGATCGAAATTCCTTCGTGTACGCGCGCACTTTCGCTTCCCACGGTGTGCGATCCACCTTGATCGAGACTTCGGGACCAATATCCGTGTGCGGCTGTTCGTGCGTGAAGTCAGGCGCGGCGCCTTCCGCCGTCTCGACTTTCACTTCCTTGCCCGTCTTGATCTTGATCAGCGCTTCCGCCGCCGACCGATACTGCTTGTCGGTCTCGAGCCAGATCGCGCGCCGCAACACTTCCGTGTCGTTATCGATCGGCGCAGGCGTGCCCGGGCCGCCGCGCTGCTCCTGCCGTGTGCCCACTTTGTGCGTGTTGTCGAGGTCGTAGCTGCCCGTGCGCACCGAAACTTCCAGCCATCGATTGCGATTTTCGTCGCTCGACAGCAGCGCGCCGTTCGAACCCGACACATTTACCCGCTGCGTATCCGTGACCGTATACCCGAGGTAATACGCCGGTGGATCCTGCGCGTTCAACACTTTGAACGAGCGATCGAGCTCTTCCTGCATCGCCGCGAGCAACGGCGAGCGCTTCGCCGTAGTCGTGTCTGGTGGAGGCGCCGCGTGCGCCAGCCGCGCCGTCGCCGGCACAAGCGCCAGCAATCCAAACGCAGCAACCACCGATACCACTCTGTTTCCATTCCATTTACGCAAAGGAAGCCTCACTTACTCTTAGACGGGTCTGTGAATCATTCAGTGTACGCCAGCGGCTCGCAGCCAGACAAACCACCGCAAGTGGACGGGCCTCGGAAGGGCAACATTGCGGATACCACCACGCAGGCAACAGTATTTCGACGCATCAGCAACGCATTTCGTTGCTCGAAAATCGCACTCCGTTCGCTGACTCGACGTCGTCAGGGCGCGTCAAAAAGGCTGTCCTTTCGGACGTTGCTCCGTTCCGCACAAACGCTACCGTCGCGATTGCTTCTCGCCCGAGCCAGTCACAAACTTTAAAAATGAAAGCCCTAGCCGCCCTTCTGGTTTTCGCCGGCGTCGCCTACGCGATCTACGCATACTCGCTCAAACAGATGCCGACCACCGACACCGGCACCGCACCCACCCAGGCCATCAGCCTCACCGGCGTTCGCAGCGACCTCCTCCAAATCGCTCAATCCGAGCGCAGCTTCCTCGCTCTCAACGATCACTGCGCCAATCTCGACGAACTCATCTCCACCAACTCCATCAACATGACCCGTCCCGAACGCGACGGCTACTCCTACACGCTCGAATGCGGCACCGCAGGCAACTTCAAAGCCGTCGCCCGCCACGCCCCCGCTCCTCCCGACTCCCCCATCCGCTACCCCACCCTCTCCATCGACCAATCCATGCAAGTCACCGAAATCCAATAACGCATCGGCAGTTGGGTGCCACACCCTCA
>DATAMU010000842.1:0-9483 GCA_036266605.1 Candidatus Acidiferrum sp.
CATAGTGATCGTCGCATTCGTAAAATCGGACTCAGGAAATTTTGTAGCGGCCAGATCACGGAACTTGTCGATGAACGCTTGCGAACTCATCGCGTCCATCTTCTTCCCGTTCGACCACCAATCCGATCCGCCTTTGACGAGCGAATACGCTTTCGCGCCGTCGTGCATCTCGACGGCGCTCACATCATCGAATCCAAAATCGAACAGCTTCTTGTTGCGAAAATCGTCGAGCGATTTGTCGAGACTGGTTCCGAGATCCGCCGCAACTTTATAAACGCCGGAAACCGCGCTCGATTTCGCGTAGTAGTCGGTTTTGTCCTTGCGAATTTCCAGAGTCTGCGTGCCCGTCGCATCCGTAACCTTGGCCATGGCCACCGGGGTTCCCGCCGCGAACAAACCGGCAATCTTCTTTTCGTCCGTATCGGCAGCCGCGGACAGATCCATCTTGGCGTCCTTGAGCTTCCGCACGAGATCTTCGACTGAGAAATTGTCGGCACGCAGCGGACGCGGCTTCACGATCTGCCAGGCATCCTTGCTGCGGCCAAATTCGATCGTCTGTTTTTTTGCCGTCAGATCGACTTCGCTGACTTTGTCGAAATTCGCCGTGAACAGCCGCTTGTCGCGAAGATCGGACGCGGTCTTGTCGAGACTATTTTTCGAGTAACTCGCGAGCGTGAAAACCCTCGGATCGCCGCTCACCGCCGCGTAAACCGCATTTCCCGTTGGAGTGTCGTCGCCAAGCAACAGCTTCTGCGATTTTCCATCCTTAGTGGTGAAATTGACCTGCACCGTCGGATCGGCCAATCCGTATTGTTTCAAATCGAGCGCATGATCTTCCACGACGCGCTCCGCGTTCAATCCAGCCAAAACGGAAATAATTCCAGTGATCGCATCCTGATCGCCGGTCAGCTTTTCCGGAGCGGTGATGTCCCACTTCCCATCGCTGCCCTTCGCCAGCCCGACCTGCTCGGTTCCCTTCTTGTCGATTTCAATTTTGCTGACGTCGGCGTCTTTGAAAGTCAGGAGCTTCGTCGCGTCAGTGCTCGCGGGTTTCTTGGTGTCCTCAGCAGGATGATGATTCGACCAATAAAGAACACCAGTAAGCACCGCGAGCAGTGCCGCCGCAATTAAAAGTCCGGTGCTTTTCATCGATGGAGTCCTGGTCCTGATTTCCGCATGACGAAGAAAACGTGCTCGCGTTAGCGGCGCCGCCACCAAACCGACACACCCGCCACAATCACAATCAACGGCAGAACGAATTGGCTCGTGATGCGCACGACGTTCATCTGCGCCCGGGTCATCGTGATGCGCCGATCCTCCGGCGCCTTCGGACGAATCGAAATCAAATCCTCGTCCGAAGAGAGCCAGTTCATCGTGTTCAACGCCAAGTCACGGTTGCCGTTGAAATTCAAAAACGAATTCGCGGCCCACGCGGAGCTGCCAATCACAACGAAGCGCCCCTGCGAATTTTCTTTTCCGGTGTTGTACGAACCCGCCGCCGCAATCGTCAGCGGCCCCTTTTTATTTTTCGGATCGTTCGGATCGATGTCGGGCGAATTCAGCTTCGTCGTGGCCAAGCTCGAATCCGACGAACTGAACATTTTGTCCACGCTGGACTTGCCTTCGCTCTTCACATCCATCGAGCGAACCAGCGGAAACCCAGTCGCAGTCCCTTTCATCTCAGCCACGATCGGTTGTGTTCCGTACGTGGTGACGAGCGCGACCTGCGGTCCGAGTCCAGCGAGCTGACCGATCGGATTCAAGTCGAGGATCAAATCTTTCTGTAGCGTCACGCCCCAGCTCGAGAGCAATGCAGAGAGTGCATCGTTGTCGGCAATTTCGTTGCGACCGATCTTCAACGGCGGATCGAGCATGATCAACGCACGGCCGCCGTCTTCGACATACTTCTTCAGCGCATCGACTTCAGGCTGCTGGTAGTCGCCGGTCGGTCCGCCGATCACGACAACCGTGCAGTCCGTCGGCACTTCGGCTTTTTGCAGCAGCGAAATCGATTTCGCTTCGTAGCTGTCTTTGCCAAGCAGTTCCCTTAATTTTGAATATCCGCTGCGCTCAGAATCGTCGATTTGGTGTTCACCGCTGCCCGTCACGAAGCACACGGTGCGCGTCGTGTTCTTCAGATCGCGAATGAAAGCGCCGGTGATTCCCTCTTCGGTGAGGCTTTTCGCTTCTTCTTTTTTCGCGCCGATCCGCACGACTGTGGTGCCGTAATTCTTGATGCCGGCTTCACGCGCGAGCTGCGGCTTCTTATCGACGTCAACGTAATCGACCTTCACTTTGGGTGAAAGATTCGCATATTGCTCGAGCTGATCTTTCGCCGTCTGAAACCGCGTCGACTGGTCGTAGTAAGTGATCGTCGCGTCCTGCTTCAATCCTTTGACGATTTTCGCGGTCTGCTCGGACAAGCTGTAGCGCTTGTTGGAGGTCGAATCCCACGATTTGTTGTAGCGACTCCCCAGAACGTTCGCGACGGTGATGATGGCGAACACCACTAGGATGTACATCGTGGCGTACGCCGCGTATTTCGTTTGCCGAGCCTTCAAGAAAGCGGGGGCAGCCATTACGACCTCCACCGCAGCGACTCAAGCGAGCGCGCTGTCAGGAAAAATCCGACAAAAATCAACGACAGGTAATAGAGCGTGTCGCTGATTGCGAGAAGCCCTTTCGAGAAAGGCTCCATGTGCGTTGTCACTGACAGATACGAAAGCACCTGCGTCCAAGTCGCCGTCTCGTAGCTGCCGGTCCACCCGATGACCCAGAGCACGAGGCAGACGCCGAAGGTGGATGCGCCGGCAATGATCTGATTTTTTGTGAGCGTCGAGATAAACATGCCGACTGCGAGCATCCCCGCAGCTTGCAGAATCATGCCGAGATACGCGATCGCCACGGGCTTCCAGTCGGGCTGGCCGTATTTGAAGAGAAACGCAAGATTGATCAGCGTGACGAGCAACATCATTCCGTATAGCGCCAGAGCCGCGAGCCACTTCCCCGCGATGATCTCGAGGTCGTGAATCGGCGAAGTGACAAGTAGCTCGATTGTGCCCGATCGTTTTTCCTCGGCGAACAGGCGCATCGTGATCATCGGAATAAAAAACAATCCGATTACGTTGATATTCGAGAGCAGCGGCCGAATCAGTTCTTCATTGAGATTCATCGGGAACGACTGGCCGCGCATCTGCGATTCCATCGAGTAAAAGACGAAGGCGCCGAGCGCGTTCCAGAAGAAGAGACCGAAGACAACGGCGAACATCGTCAATAAAAGGTAAGCGACCGGCGACGTGAAGTAGCCGTGCAGCTCTTTGCGGAAAATCACCAAAACGTTGCGCATCACGCAGCCCCCGTTGCGACAGGCGCTTCGCTGGATTCGGCGGCAGCGGGCTCACCCGTGAGTTGCAAGAAGATTTCTTCGAGGCTCACAGCGGCGGGACGCAGTTCGTTCAAATCCCAACCGGATTCGACGACGGCGCGCGCGAGGTCGCCGCGAACGAAGCTATCTTTGTGGCTTTCAATCTCGAAAACGCTGCGGTTCTGCTGTTTTTCCTTGAAAACAATGTGCGAAATGCCCGGAATGCGCTCGAGCCGTTGCTGAATCACGGTGGAATCGACATCCGAACCACGGCCCGCGATTTCGACGAACAACTGTTCGGCGCCGCGCGCACGATTCTGCAAGTTATTGACGGAATCTTTGGCGACCAAGCGTCCCTTATTAATGATGAGCACCGATTGGCATGTCTGTTCGACTTCGGGAAGGATGTGGGTGCTGAGAATGATGGTGTGATCGCCGGCGAGGCTCTTGATCAGGTCGCGGGTTTCGTTAATCTGCTTCGGGTCGAGACCGGAGGTCGGCTCGTCGAGAATCAGCACGTCAGGATTGTGGATGATGGCCTGCGCCAAGCCGACGCGCTGACGATAGCCTTTCGAGAGCTTGCCGAGAAGCTTGTCCTTCACATCGGCGACCGAACAACGTTCCAACACGAAATCGATGCGCTTGGCGAGTTCGTCTCCGGACAGACCCTTGAGCTTGCCGACGAATTCCAGATATTCCGAGGTGCTCATTTCCGGATAAAGCGGCGGCGTTTCGGGCAGGTAGCCGATGTGCTTTTTCACTTCGTGCGGCTGCTCGAGGACGTCGAAGCCCGCGACCGTGGCGGTGCCCGCCGTCGGCGGCATGAAACACGTCAACATGCGCATCGTGGTGGTTTTTCCGGCGCCGTTGGGACCGAGAAAACCAACGATCGTTCCTTTTTGTACCTCGAAGGAAACGTGGTCTACGGCAGTGTGCCGGGCATACCTCTTCGTTAAATCGGTGACTGTAATCATAAAAATTTAGTTTTGAAAATCAGATGCACAGCGCTCGCGCTTGCCCCACTGTCACAGCAACAACGTTCTTGACAGGTACTTTCTCAGAATTTGATGAGTCTTTATCCTATGAATTCGAGACGGCGCGTGTCAATGCCTGTTCGACGCGCGCCTTTAAATGTCGATGCATCGTAACACGATATGAGTTGCCTTCGGCGGCGCTGGACATGGATCGAGACGCAGTGACCGTGCGGACATGAGGCGCAGCGTGCTGCGCCCCTACAAGGCCGTGCCGATGTTTGTCAGCGCGTCCAGAAGGTGCCGTTGTCCCAATTAATGCGGTTGCCTCCGTTGGTGACGATGCCGCTGATGACCGTGCCGGACCAATTGGTGGTGAGTTGGCGCCGCGAATCCCATGAACCGGTGGCGCTGGCGTTGGCTTCGTTCGTCAGATTGTAGGTCTGACCGCGGCGGCGAATCGTGCAGCGCTGCGACCGATTGCCGCTGCGATACCAGGTGCCTTCGATTCGCGGACGGCGCCACCCGCCACCACCTCCACCGTTGTTGCAGCGCGCCCAAAACGTACCGTTGGACCAATTGATCTGCGAACCGTCGGGCGTGAGCGTGCCGGTGACGAATTGCCACCCGGGCGCGCTCATGGTATTCGGGCCTTGAAGATTGCCGGGAGAGGTGTCGCCGTTTTCGTTGGTGAGGTTAAAAAAGACGCCGCCGTTGCTGGTGATCGAAGTCTGTTTGTTGGGATCGCCCTGGGCGCACCATTGGCCGACGAAGCCGGCACCCTGATTCCCCTGAGGAATCGGGTGTGCTTGCGAGATTTGGGAATGGATCAGAGTCGATAAAAGTAGAGCGACGGTGAGATACGTCAGACGGAACGCGTAAATGCAGAGAGTGCGGCTGAGATTTTGCATCTACTTCTCCTGGAGGTTGTGGCAGCGGGCCCTGCCAGAGGCAACGCCCGCTTAACCGCCGGGAGAGTAGCACACGTCTTAGAAATGAGAGAAGAGACCAATCAAGATGATGATTGGGAGAGGAACTCCGAGCAAGAGCAAGAGAATCGAGCGCATTATTTTTCTCCTTTTAAATGTTGGTTCGTTCCGGCGCTAAAACTTTCCTGAAGCAAGACTACGATTCACACCGATTCTTACGCGGCGCGCATCACCGGAAGGTGATCGCGGCGGTGTCCACCCATCGTTGCGGCGAAGCTGGCCGTGAACGCGCCGAGCAGCAAAGCGACAAAGAGCCAATAGAGCGCGTGAGCGGCAGACTTGCGCGCCTGGTCGGTGGCGGCTTGATCACGCTCGAAAACGTTGGTGACACGGGCTTCGGCCTCATTGTGATTGAGGCCGGTTGCGGCGGAAACGAGGCCGGCGACGTAGTTTCGATCATCAGGCATGAGCACGGCGCGGTTCGCGAGAGTATGTGCGAAGACGCCGGCGGCTTCGGCCTTGTAGGCGGTCTCTTCGGCGGCGTTGCCAACCTTGCTGCCACGGAACAGGCTGTCGATGTAATAGCGGTTGGCTTCAAGCGCAACGGTATCAGCAGCGCCGGCGTTGCTCGCCGCCCGCGCGTTCATGCTACTCGCGGAAGCGCCCACCATTCCGGCGGCGGCCGCGCCGAGAAACGCAGCGCTCATCACAAGGGCGACGCACCACGCGAGGAAGCCGTGAGCGGTATCGCGAAAATACACTTCGTCGGTGTGGAGATCGACCCACTTGGTGCGGAGGCGCCCGGCGAGGTAACCGCCGACACCAGAAGAAATAATTTCGGTGATGCAAAGATAGATGAGGGCGCCGAAACCTATGGCGGTGGTCGAGACGCCGGCGCCCGAGAAGGGCGACAACGAAGAAAGTCCGGCGCCGGCACCGAGTGCGAGCAATATCAATGACAAGGCGGCGGCAGCAAACGCACCAGCGAAGACCGCCGGCCATGAAACGCCAGAAGCGGCTGCCTCGGTGTGGTTCCGGCCGTACGAATCGTACGGGACGTCGCTCGACATGGAGCGAGCGGACATTACAGGGTCATTCGCCAAAGCTCGTGTTGGAGCGCTCATCGTTCACCTCGACGTGGAAGTGGGGCCTGAAAGATTCGTCGGTAAGCCATGTTAGGCGGGCAGCGAAAAGGGGCCTATCCGGTCAACCACTTAGGAGCGGTCGGGAAGTTGCTTGATTTGTGTGAGGTAGAGACGGGAAGGCGGCGTGCCGAAGAATGTGCCGGAATTGTATTGAGGCGAGTCTAAAATGGTATGGGTGAAAGATTGGGGATTAGCGAGTGACGGGGCCGGAAGTCGAATCTACCTCTACTACTGCGGAGTTTTCATCGAGTTGCGTTTTTGGTGGCGAGCGCGCGGAAATACAGATCGCTTCCCTTCCTGCTGATGCGCTCGTCGACTCGCGACGGGCAAATTTAAGTTCAGAGGCAAATGCCCGCGCAGAATTGGCCGCGGCGCCGTGGTGGCTCTGGTGGAATGTGTTGAGCCTGGACGCGCCCATGGTGGCGATCGCGTGGGCGCTTGTTTTTGCAAAGTCGGCGAGTGTCGAGTTACCAGGCGCGGAAGTGGCGGCCCTTGGATTGGTGGTTTGGCTGATCTACACGGTGGATCGGCTGTTGGACGGGCAGGCGGCGCTGCCGGCGCCGGCGGAAAGTTTGGTGAAGACGACCCTGCCGGATCGCGCTGGAGCTTTCGGGCCGCCCTTGCGACAGCGCCATGTGTTTCACCGGATTCATGCGCGAAGCGTCGCAAGCGTGGCGGCGGTAATCGCAGTATTCACTGCAACTCTGGTCTTGACGCGGATTGGCGAGATCGTCCTTCGGCTGGCTGTGCCCGTCGGATTGATTCTCGTTTTATATATGGCGTGGGTGCACCTCGGACGCGGCCGAGTGATGGTTCGATTTCCGAAGGAAGCCGCGGTGGGCGGGGTGTTTGCGGCGGGCGTAGCGCTGCCGACATGGTCGCGGATCGGCGCACGGAGATGGGAATTTTTTCTGCTGGGGATTTTGTTCGCGGCGGTTTGTACGTTGAACTGCGTGGCAATCGATGAGTGGGAGAATTTGCGCGAGCGCCACTATGGCAAGGATGGCTGCTCGCTGGCAGCCAAGGATTTTGGTTCGGGAAGATTCGCGGTCGCGCTGGCAATTTGCGCGACACTTATGACGCCGGTGATCCGGCTGCGCGGCGAATTCAGCGCAATCGGGGCGGCGATCGCCGTCAGCGCGTTGCTGATTTTGATGTTGGACTTGATGCGAGAGCGAATTTCGGCGGATGGGCTGCGAGTCCTGGTGGATGTTGCGTTACTGGCCCCCGCGCTGGTGGTACTGGCGTTCCGATGATACAAAAGAGTCGAAAGTCGAAAGTCGAGAGTCGAAAGTAAAAGATAAGATTCGTGGCTCGAGGAATTGAATATTCCGACCCGTTGAGCGCGGACTATGTCCGTCCTGCCGCTGCGATGAATTGCGATCGGGTGGCGCGCGCGTATAAAACGCTGGAGTATTTGTCGTTTGGCGGGGCGCTGCAAGCTTGCCGGGTGATGTATCTCGACGAGATTGTCGATTGTCGAAGGGCGTTGCTGTGCGGGGACGGCGACGGCCGATTCCTGGCAGAGCTTTTGCGCGCGAATCGCAACATTGCCGTCGATTTTGTCGAACTCAGCGCGGGAATGATCGATGTGGCAAGGCGAAGAATCGATGCCATCGGTTCAGAGGCGGCGAAACGAACCCGGTTTCATGCCATCGATGTCCGGGATTTCGAGCCTGCCGATCGTTCACGGTACGATCTAATATCCGCTCAGTTCTTTCTCGACTGCTTTGACCACGATGAAATTTCTGATGTCGCACGGAAGCTGGCCTCGCTAGCGCAGCCCGGCGCGTGGTTGCTGTTGTCGGATTTTCGGATTCCGGCGCGCGGGGTTGCGCGCTACATCGACAGGGCGATTGTTCGAGGTTTGTACGCAGCGTTCCGGCTGACGACGGGGCTTCGCGTGACGCGTTTGCCGAACTACGAGGACGCGCTTGAACGAACGGGTTTCCGCAAAGAAAAAGAGACGCTGAAGCTCGGTGGGCTTTTGGTCGCGTCATGCTGGCAGAAAATCTAGACGCGAGCGAAAGCTGCCGGCTACGACTTTCCCTCAACACAGGAAGTGCTCGCTATGGAACCGTAACGGTGATCGTTGCGGCGTGCTGGATTGCCACCGAGTTCGCGGTTGTCGAAACGCCGGTCACGGTGATGGTGTAAGTTTGGCTGCTTGTTTCGGGCGGCGTTGGCGTCGTCGTTGTGCCGCCGCCTCCGCCGCAGGCGGTTTGCCAAAGCGCGACGAGCAAGACGGCTGCGAGCCACGCGTAGCGTGGATGGAACCTGCGCTGGTAACGCGAGAGCGTCAGAAGCAAAAGAATCGCGCCTGCGAGCGATACTAGAGTCGCCAGACGGGTCCCATTCGCGCCGACGATTTTCCAGCTGTCGAAGTATCCGACTTGATCCGAAGGGGAGAAGAGCACTGCCGCCGCTGGAACGGAAATCGTGAGCGTCGAGGTTGCCCCCTGCGAACCGGGCGTCACGCTGGCAGGCGAGAGCGAGCAGGTCGGGAGCGGAGTGGCGGAACCAGTGACGGCGCAGGTGAGCGTCACAACGCTACCGAAGGTGCTTCCGGTGGACGGCGCAACCATGATCGTCGAGGTGCCTTGTGCGCCCGCGGCGACGGTGACCGAGGCAGAGTCCGCCTTCATTGTGAAGTCGGCGGCCGGCGGCGGAGGTGGTGGCGGCGGCGCGACGGTGCTGGTGAAGGTCCACGACTCGACCTTTTGGCTGGAGGTCGAGCCGCCGGTGCCGCCAGTGAAACCGATATACGCCGTGTTTCCGCCGACGATTTGCGGGAGATTGATGGGCCACGCGTGAGTGAACGTGTGTTTCGGGATCGAACTATTTGCGGGCGTGTCGGTCAGCGTCATCGTCAGATTCGTGCCGTCGTAAACGACGTGAGCGTTCATCGTGCTGCCGCTGTGGAGATCGATTCCCGATGGCGTGAGATCGATCGAATCAGCAACCGTGGATGGCGACTCACCATTTGTGTAAAGGCCAGTCGAATTGCCGCCTTCGTTGTTGTTCGAGAAGAGATCGAACTTGATTGCTGCACTGGTCGCGATGCCGCCTGGGCC
>DATAMU010000843.1:0-2991 GCA_036266605.1 Candidatus Acidiferrum sp.
GTCCGCGGTCCAGCGAAACTCTCCGGCACCACAGTGCAGGCCTCAGACCTCCGCGCCAGCGCCGGCTTGGTCCTCGCAGGCCTAGTCGCCAGCGGCCAGACCACCATCGACCGGGTCTATCACATCGACCGCGGCTACGAGCGCATCGTCGAAAAGCTCAAAGCCGTCGGCGCCACCATCGAACGCGTTCAAGAGAAAGACTAGGACTAGTACACCCACCTCATGGCAAGTCCCAGGACCGCCCTCTCGGGCCGTTCCCGTATTCACGTTTTTTCGCGAAGTTTGTTACAATCTGCGCCTCGGAAGAATTAGACGGAGTCGCGTAGTTCGAACCGTTCCGTCGCTGTGGAGGTCACTTATGGCGCAGACCCATTTGCTGGATCGACTCGATGCCGCAATCGCCGAGAAAAATTTACTGAATCACCCGTTCTACCAGGACTGGCAGGCGGGCAAACTCAACCGCGAATCCCTCCAGTTGTACGCCTCGCAGTATTACCGCCACGTCGAAGCGTTTCCCAAACATCTCCGCGTTCTCGCCGCCCGCGCCGAAGGTCCGCTGCGCGACGTTGTGCTCGAAAATCTTGCGGAAGAAGAAAATCCCGAAGGCCCCCATCCGCAGCTCTGGCGTGATTTTGCGGCGGCTGTCGGAGTCGCGCGGGAAGATATCGGCTGCTGCCCTGCCCTGCCGGGCACGCAAGCCGTAGTTTCGATGTTCCGCGAAATCTGCGGTGATCGTCCGGTCGCCGAAGCCGTCGCCGCACTCTACGCCTACGAATCGCAAGTGCCCGAAATTTCCGCGACAAAGATTGATGGATTGAAAAAGTTTTACGGAATCGATCAGCCGGAAGCCCTCGCCTATTTTTCCGTCCACGAAGAAGCCGACAAAGCCCACCGTGCCGCCTGGCGATCCTGGCTCGAAGAACATGCCGACGATTCGAATGAAGACGAAATCGTGGCGACCGCTCAAGACGCCTTGAATTCGCTTTGGGGTGCGCTCGACGCCGTCTACTGCAAGAAAAAAGTCGCCGCCGCAGCAGCAGGCAAGAACTAAAATCCCGCCTCGAATCTGGATTTCAAAAGCCCTCGCGAAGCGAGGGCTTTTTTCGGCTAGGCGTTCTCGATCGGCGGTAAGTCGCCGACCAAAATGTTTGCGTACGGGACAAATCCTGCGCGCTGTAACGTCCGCTGCGAGGCAACATTAGCCGGTCCGCACCGTGCTCCGGGAATAAATCCACCCTCATAGCAAACGCGCTTCAATTCCTGAACTATGAACGTTCCCAGCCCGCGTCGGCGAAATTCCTCACGCACTTCCATGTATACGTCGCCGTAAGGGCGATTGTAGTGAAACAAAATCCCACCGGTCGCCGCGACCATACCTTCTAACTCGACCACGCCGTGCCAGGGCAATTGTCCGGATGAAATATCGAGCCCGTCCGCCTCGGTGGCCGTTCGAAATGTTACGCCGCGAGGAAAAACATTCGTAGTCACCTCGTCTTTGAATAGAACCGAATCTGCTTCTACATTCTTGGCGTAGGTGTGAAACATCACGTTCGTTTGCACGTCATTGCTTTGAATCTCCATCCGAGTCGCGCCGCAAGCTTTTCGCAACGCGCCAAACAATTCAAATAGCTCTAAACGGTAGGGAGCAGCCACGAAAAATTCATACAACGCGGGAGTCTGCATCCACGGCCCAGCTATCGCAACCGATCCGTACCCAACCTGCTTCCCATCGATCCTCAGCGAATACTCCTGAGTCCAACCCACGCGCTCGTGGATGGAATCGTGGATGATCTGACAGCTCATCTCGAGCCGGTACATATCTCTCAGCGCGAGAATTGACTCCAGTTCGCAGCGTTGCGCCGTGATAGCCATCGCACCGGATTCTATCTTCGTCCGTTGAATCCGCAAACAAAAAGGCCCGGCGTTTCCGCCGGGCCTTCGAACCTCACTTAATGCTGGTTAAACTACTGAGAATCTTGCTCAGTCGCGCTCGCAGTCGGCGCCGGCGCAACCCCGCCGCCTGCCGCCTTCGCCGCCTTCTCGCGCGCTTCCTTAATCAACGCCTTGCGCGACAAGCGAACCTTGTTCCCTTCGATCGAGAGCACCTTGACCAGCACCTGGTCGCCGAGTTTCAGTTCATCGCGCACGTCGCGAATGCGATGCTCCGAAATCTCGCTGATGTGCAGCAATCCGTCCGTGCCCGGGAAGAGTTCGACGAACGCGCCAAACTCTGCCAGCCGCACGACTTTGCCGAGATACGTTTTGCCGATCTCCGCCGACGCCGTTACATCGCGCACCATTTGCAGTGCCTGATCTCCGCCAGCGCCGCTGGTCGAGAAGATATGCACCGTGCCGTCTTCCATCACGTCGATCTTCACGCCCGTGGCTTCGATGATCGATTTGATCTTCTTGCCGCCCGGCCCGATCAAATCGCGGATCTTGTCGGTTGGGATCTGCAGCTTGTACAAACGCGGAGCATAAGTAGAAATCTGCGTGTTGTGTGTGCTCAGCGTCTTTTCCATGATGTCGAGAATCTCCAGCCGCGCCTTCTTCGCTTGCGCCAGCGCTTCTCGCATCATTGGAATCGTCACATTCAGAACCTTGATGTCCATCTGCAACGCCGTGATTCCCGCGCGCGTTCCGGCCACCTTAAAGTCCATGTCGCCGTAATGATCTTCCGCGCCGGCGATGTCGGTCAGAATCGAGTACTTGTTGTTGTCCCCTACCACCAACCCCATCGCGATACCCGCGCACGGCGCCTTGATCGGCACACCCGCATCCATCAACGCCAGCGAACCGCCACAAACCGTCGCCATCGACGACGACCCGTTTGATTCCAGAATGTCCGACACCAGCCGCATCGCGTACGGAAATTCTGTCTCCGAAGGCAGCAAGCTGGTCAGCGCGCGTTCCGCCAAAGCACCGTGACCGATTTCACGGCGTCCCGGCCCGCGCAGAAACTTCACTTCACCGACGCTGAACGGCGGGAAG
>DATAMU010000844.1:0-5368 GCA_036266605.1 Candidatus Acidiferrum sp.
ATTCGTACTTCGCCCACTGTACTTCGCTTGATTTTCCGAGCTAGCTCGCCCAACTACTTTCCTTGCCACAAATATACCGGGGCAGGAAGTCCCCCTTCCTGCCCCGGTTCGAACACTTCCACTCCGTCTTCAATGCTGCCGAGCGCCGTTCGAACTTGCTTCTACTTTCCGCTCAGTTTTCCAATCAGCGAGAAGAGCGGCATGTACATCGAAATGACTACGCCGCCGACCACCACGCCCAAAAACACGATCATGATCGGTTCCAACGCGGTCAACAAATCCTTCACGGCCGCGTCGACTTCTTCTTCGTAAAAGTCCGCGATCTTCTGAAGCATGGCGTCCATCGCGCCGGTCTGTTCGCCGACGCTGATCATCTGCGTCACCATGCCCGGAAAAACGTCAGATTCCTTCAGCGGCTCGGTCAGGCTCTTGCCTTCTTCCAGTGACTTCCTCACCTTCTGAAGCGCCCGCTCGACCACCGCGTTGCCCGCCGTGCGTGCCGTAATGTCCAAACCCTCCAGGATGGGTACGCCGCTGGCGATCAACGTTCCCAGCGTTCGCGTGAACCGCGCCACCGCAATCTTCCTCATTAAGATTCCGATGACCGGCAGCTTCAAAATAATCGTGTCGATCGCGATCCGTCCTTGTTCCGTCCCGTACCATACCTTCACGCCGATAACCGCTCCCACACCTCCTACCAAAATCAAAAATCCGAAAATCGACCCGATAAAATTGCTGAGCGCGATAACGATCTTCGTCGGCAACGGCAGGTCCACACCCAAGCCCGCGAACAACGTCGCGAAAATCGGCACGACCTTCCAGAGCAGCAAGGTAACGACGCTGCCCGCAATCGTCATAACGCCGATCGGATAAATCGACGCCGACTGCACCGCGCGCTTCAACTTCACGTTCTTTTCGATGTATGTGGACAACCGCTGCAGAATCGTGTCGAGAATACCGCCCGTCTCGCCCGCTTCCACCATGTTTACGTACAACGCGTCGAATACTTTCGGATGCTGCCGCATCGCCGCCGACAGCGTCGCGCCGCCTTCCACCGATGCGCGCGTCGCCGCCAGCACTTTCTGAAACATCTTGTTTTCCTGCTGGCCCGCCAAAATTTCCAGGCACTGCACCAGCGGCAAACCGGCGTCGATCATCACCGAGAATTGTCGCGTGAAGATCGCCAACTCCTTCGAGTTCACCCCGCCGCCGAACGTCGGCATGTTGAACTCTTTGCCCTTCTCAGACATCTTCGTGGGCGTGATGTTCTGGCGCTTCAGCTGCGTCTGCAGGTCAGCCTTGCTCGTCGCCGTCGCCTCACCGCTGACGGTGTTGCCCGACCGATTCGTGCCTTTATACGTATAAACCGGCATTGCCCTTCCTCCTCACCTGCTAATCCTTAATCCCGTTCCAACCACTTCTCTCCCGACCGACCAAATGAAATCTCTTCGCCTTACTTCTTCCCCACCGGCACTCGCGTCGTCGTCCCCGTCACTCCGCGATTGATCATGTCCTGCAACTCATCCGGGTTCGACGACCGCGCCAGCGCCGTGTCCAGCGTGATCTGCTTCTGCAGATACGTGTTCGCAAGGCTCTGGTTAAACGTCTGCATACCCGTCTGCCCCGTACCGGTCTGCATCGCCGAATAAATCTGGTGAATTTTGTCTTCGCGAATCAGGTTGCGAATCGCCGGCGTGGGAACGAGAACTTCCATCACCATCGCGCGTCCGCGCCCGTCCGACCGCGGCAACAGCGCTTGGCAAAGAATCCCTTCCAGCACCATCGATAGCTGAGCACGCACCTGCGGCTGCTGGTGCGCTGGAAAAACGTCGATAATACGGTTGATCGTCGAAGCCGCCGAGTTCGTGTGCAGCGTCGCGAACGTCAAGTGGCCGGTTTCCGCGATGCGCAGCGCCGACTCAATCGTCTCCAGGTCGCGCATTTCGCCGATCAGCACCACGTCCGGATCTTCACGCAACGCAGCGCGCAGCGAATTCGAAAACGAGTGCGTATCCGCGTGTACTTCGCGCTGGTTCACCAGGCACTTCTTGTGATTGTGCAAAAATTCGATCGGGTCTTCGATCGTGATCATGTGCTCTTCGCGTTCGCTGTTGATCTTGTCCAGCATCGCGGCCAGCGTCGTCGATTTGCCCGAACCCGTCGGCCCGGTCACCAGCACCAACCCGCGCGGCTTGTCGCACATAGCCTTCACGACCTGCGGCAATCCCAGCGCGTCGAAGCCCTTGATCTCCCACGGAATCGTCCTGAACACCGCGCCCACCGCTCCGCGCTGATTGAACACGTTGCCGCGGAAGCGCGCCAGATTCTTCAAACCAAACGAAAAGTCGAGCTCCAGATTTTCTTCGAAGCGGTGCTTCTGCGCGTCGGTCAGCACGCTGTACGCCAGCGACTTCGTATCCGCCGCCGTCAGTGGTGGCATATCCAGCGGACGCAACTTGCCGTGTACGCGCACGCGCGGCGCGCTATTCGTCGTGATGTGCAGGTCGCTCCCGCCCATCTCGATCATCTTTTTCAGCAACTCGCTTAACGTCATTCCAGCCATAACTTCTCCTGGTAACGCCGGCGTCCCGCCGGCGCTTTTTCAATCCGTTCACCGCAAACTCAAAAACTGCTACAGCACCGTCTCGCGCAGCACTTCCTCCATCGTCGTCATACCCAAACTCACTTTGATCAACCCGCTGCGCCGCAACGTGATCATTCCCTGCTCAATCGCCTTCTTCTTCAATTCCAACGCCGACGCACCCACCAAAATCAATTCACGCAGCTCGTCGTTGATCTCCATCACTTCATACAAACCCGTGCGCCCCTTGTACCCGCCCTTGTTGCAGGTCGTGCAGCCCTTGCCGTGATAAATCTTCACCGTCTTCACTTCTTCCGGCGAGTAACCCGCATCGATCAGCGCCTGCTCCGGCACTTCCAGTTCCGTCTTGCAGTTCGAGCAGATGCGCCGCACAAGACGCTGGGCGCAAATCAGGTTCACCGAGGTCGCCACAAGAAACGGCTCGATACCCATGTTCATCAAGCGGCTGATCGTCGAAGGCGCATCGTTCGTGTGCAGCGTGGACAGCACCAGGTGTCCCGTGAGCGCCGCTTTCACCGCGATTTCCGCCGTTTCAAAGTCGCGGATTTCGCCGACCAGAATGATGTTCGGGTCTTGCCGCAAAAACGCGCGCAGCGCCGCAGCGAAGTTCAACCCGATCTGTTCTTTCATCTGGACCTGGTTGATTCCAGCCAACTGGAATTCGACTGGGTCCTCGGCAGTCATAATGTTCGTATCGACCTGGTTCAGCTGCGCCACCGACGAATACAGCGTGTTCGTCTTGCCCGATCCCGTCGGCCCCGTGACCAGCACCATTCCGTACGGTTTCGCAATGTTCCGCTGAAACTTCGTCAACGATTCCTGCTCGAAGCCTAGCTTCGTCATGTCCAGTCGCAGGTTTTCTTTGTCCAGCAACCGGAGCACGATCTTTTCGCCGTACAGCGTCGGCACCGTCGAAACACGGAAATCCAATTCCTTCTTTTTTCCGTCCGCCTTGTACTTGATCATGATGCGGCCGTCTTGCGGCAGCCGCTTTTCCGCGATGTCCAGCTTCGCCATGATCTTCAGGCGGCTCGTGATCGCATCCTTCAAGCGCAATGGCGGGCTCATCACCGTCTGCAACACACCGTCGATACGGAACCGCACGCGCATCTCCAGCTCATACGGCTCGATGTGAATATCGCTCGCGCCCCGCTTCACCGAATCCGTCAAAATCAAGTTCACCAGCTTGATGATCGGCGCTTCTTCCGCCGCCCGCTCCAGCGTCGCGGTGTCCATCTCCGCTTCGTCCGCTGCAAGCTCCAGCTCCTGGTCGTCCATCGCCAGGTCTTTCATCATCTTGCTGAGTTCTTCGTGGTTCGTCTCGCCGCCGCCGTAGAACCGCGTGATTGCTTCACCGATGGCCGATTCCGACGCCACTACCGGCTCCACGTTGAAGCCGGTCATAAACTTAATGTCGTCCATCGCGAAGACGTTGGTCGGGTCCGTCATTGCGATCGTCAGTACCGATCCCACGCGCGACAGCGGGATCACCTGATAACGTGACGCCGTATCCTGCGGAATCAGCTTGATGACCGTGGGATCGATTTCGTAGAACTTCAGATTGATCGAGGGAACGCCATATTGCCGCGACAACACGCCCGTGATGTCGTCATCCGTAATGAAGCCCATCTTGGTCAGGCAGGACCCCAGCTTGCCGCCATTCGAACGCTGAAACTCCAGCGCCTTCTGCAGCTGATCCTGCGTGATCAACGCTTCTTTGACGAGAATTTCACCGAGCCGGACAGACATCCACACACTCCCAGAGCGTTCGAACCCAACGCTCACGTTATGCAATCAGCGCTCTCAGCGGTAGCCGGAACTTCCCGCTTCGTTTTGAACTCGCTAATACCTGCCCTCAAGTACAGGTCCTTCAACGACATCGGCAATTTTCGTCAGCACTTCACAATTTCCGCTCTTTCACGCCATTTTTCGTCACTTACTCTGTCGCGCCCAATCCGCATCCCCTAAAAACCCTAAGTTGCTCTTAAGGAAACTCCGCCCATCCGACCAGCCCGACTCACGAGCCAAAACGCGATCGCCTACCTGCTCCACCCCCCACCCGTCTCATTTCAATCCACAGTCTCAACTCACCCATCCCAAGCCCCCGTAGAATCGATCCCCGCCCAAACCATGTACGGGCGCAGCATCGCTGCGCCCCACGCCCGCACGATCCCAGCGTCTTGACTCGCCCGATTCCACCGCGCCACCAAATTCCCGCGTGTTCCAGCACCCTCCGCGCCTCTGCGTTGTCTTTTCCCTCCACCACCTCGCACACCGCATTCGAATGATCACCACTCCGTAAATGTATATTGACTAGACATCCCAATCATGCTACACTCCGCTGTGCTCGCGTCGAAACATCTCGAATCTCCATTCACGCCCTCCCGCATCCCCAGTCAAATCAATCTCTTCCACACTCCCGTTTTCGGCCCTGCCTGCAACTTACTGACCCACAACGACTTGCCCACTCTTTGGAAAAACAGGGGGGGGTGGCACCCAAACCCTCCTGGCGTTTCCCATCCTTGACTTGCCTACACGCCACCGATATTGTGCAAACGAGACACCTGTGGCATCCCAACCACACCCCGCCGCAACTCCAAGATTCGCATTCGTCTGCCCAAACGACCTAAGTTCCCACGGAGCCTCAACGACGCTCCGTAGGGGCACGGCACCGCCGTGCCTGTCTTCGCTCAAAATTGCCTCACCCTCACCAACCTCCACGACGCCGGTGATCACATGAGCCTGCGCCCGCGTCAACGCTGGACA
>DATAMU010000845.1:0-4246 GCA_036266605.1 Candidatus Acidiferrum sp.
GCTATCTTTGCATCAGTCAGGGCGGCCTGGTAGACGACGCTGTTGCTACGGGCGCGGTTAAGCGCCTCCGCAAGCGTCAGTCGCAGAGGGGACGCGTCGGCAGGCTTTTGTTGGCCGGCGGCGGAGATTGCGAGGAAGGCCGTACAAAGGCCAACACAAAAGTGGCGGAGGTGTGGCTTGAGGCCGCGCATCGGGTTCGTCGCGGCAGTCTCGGCCGCCTACAAACGCTATCTTTAGCTACCTAAATAGGCGATTAACTCGGGGGAGGGTGTTTGGGCAGGATCGCGGTGAAGGTACTGCCTTCGGAGGTCGAGCGTGTGAGTTCGAGTGTGCCGTTGTGAGCGGTAGCGATCCATGCTCCGATCGAGAGGCCGAGTCCGGCGCCCCCACCGTCTTGGTCGTGCCGAGAGCGCGCTCTGTCCACGCGGAAGAATCGCTCAAAAATTCGCGAATGAAGATCGGCAGGAATTCCCGGGCCGGAATCGGTGACGCTCAAATCGTAGTGACCATCGCGACCTGCGACGCGCAGGGAAACCGAGCCACCGGGTGGCGTGTACTTGATCGCGTTATCGAGCAGATTGAGCAGCATACGGCGCACGAGCGATTCATCCGCACGAATCAACGCCTCTCCGCTTGGTTCGCAGCCGAGGGTGATTTGCTTTGCAGCGGCAAGCGTTCGGACATTCTTCGCACATTCGGCAGCAAGTTCGTCGAGATAAAAATCGGTGTACGAAAGTGGGTATTGGCCTGCGTCGGCCCGTGCAAGGGTGAAGAGGTCTTCGACGATGCGTTTGAGGCGTTTGGATTCGTCGGCGAGAATCCGCAACGTTTCTCGATACTCCTGTGGGGTGCGATCTTCTTTTGCAAGTGCCACCTCTGTTTCGCCACATAAAATGGCCACAGGCGTCCGAAGTTCGTGTGATGCGTCTGCGACGAAACGCTTCTGACGATCGAAAGATGCGTTGAGCCGATCGAGAAGCGCGTTGAACGACTGGGCGAGATGCCCAAGCTCATCGTCGGGATTTCTTACGCTCAAGCGCGCTTCCAGATTTTCAGCTCCGATACGTCTCGCTTGTTCGCTCATCGCCACAACCGGCGAAAGACTGCTGCGCGCAAGAAAATAGCCGCCGAGGCCCGCGATGAGCAATGTGATCGGAATCACGATCGCGAATGTTCCGGCGAGAGTTTCGAGGAATTCACGCTGATGAAACAGAGATTGGACGACGACGAGAGTTGCGGATTGCTGCTCTAAAGAAAAGTGCCTTACATAGATACGATAGCTGTGCCCAGCAAATTGAACAGATTGGAACGGTTCTTCCGCACCGAGAACGGCCCGCAGCGGAGAGACTAGCGCGTCGCGTTTCCATTCGCTGTGACGCCGATCCTCAGGGAACCATTCGGACATTCCGATCAAATTGCGTTGCGGATCGAACGCAGCGAATACAACATCGCGAAAGCGATGTTCGGAAATCGCGGCAGCCACACCGTAGTCCAGGCTATCGGGTTTTGTTGACTCGCCCGTCTCCGCATTCACCGTGCTTAGAAACGTGTCGGCTAGTTCCACGGCCTGTGCATCCCCCCGAGCACGCACGTTTTGCCGGATGATGAGGTAGGTTACGGACGCGAGCAGGATCAAGATCGCAGCCATCGCGGCTGTGTACCAGACGGTCAGGCGAGTCCGCACAGAGCTAAACATTGTCGCGTCGCCGTGCATCTTGCGATTTCACTTCAGCACCCGTATCTGGGGAGAGCACGTACCCCGCGCCGCGTCTCGTGTGGAGCAGCGGTTTGAGGCCTTTTGTATCGATCTTGCGCCTCACGCGGTTCACATAGACTTCGATCAGGTTCGAAAACGGATCGAACTCTTCGTCCCACACATGCTCCGCAATTTCCGCACGGCCGACCACGCGTCCCGCGTTTCGTGCCAGAAATTCGACAAGCGCGTATTCCTTCGCCGTGAGCGAAACAAACTTGCCTCCCCGTGTGACGGCTTGCCCTGCCGTATCGACGATCAAGTCGGCAACGGAGAGAGTCGACGGTTGCACCGCGTTCGGTCGGCGCAGCAAAGCGCGAAGCCGCGCAAGGAGTTCGCGAAACTCGAAAGGCTTTGTCAGGTAGTCGTCCGCACCGCGATCGAGTCCTTCGATGCGATCTTCCACCGCGTCGCGTGCCGTGAGCATGAGTATCGGCATGCGATGACCCGTCCGCCGCAGTTCTTTGCACACCGCGAATCCGTCCGGCGCCGGAATCATCACGTCGAGAATCACCAGATCATAGGTGTTGATCGCCACCTGATAGAGTGCTTCTTCTCCGGTGGCGGATACGTCCACCGCATACGACTGTTCGCGCAGTCCCTTCGCGACAAAGTGCGCGATCCGCGTATCGTCTTCGACCAGTAAGACCCGCATATCGAGATCATAAGCCTTCTGGCGAACAGGAACGCAACTCGCTGCAACCCTTGTGGACGGTCGAAAAAGAGCCGAGTTAATAGTCCGTTTATCTTTAGACGAGTACACCACCCTTAGCTTCAATAGTGTGCGAAGGGAGTTCGACGTCATGCAAAAGCGATTTGTGCTTGTGTTTTCTCTAATGCTTGCGGTTGCTGTGCCGCAAATTGTCGAGGCCGCGGACGGGTATCGTGTAACGAAGACGATTCAAGTCGGTGGCGATGAAGGTTGGGACTACGTTGGTGTAGACAGCGCCGCTCGTCGCGTCTACGTCTCGCATGGGTCTCACGTCGTTGTGCTCGACGCCGATAGCGGCAAAGTCGTCGGCGACATCCCGGACACACAGGGTGTGCATGGAATTGCTTTCGCACCCGACGCGGGACGAGGTTTCACGAGCAACGGCCGCGCAAATACGGTGACCGTTTTCGACCTCAAGACGCTAAAAACGCAAGGGACGGTCAAGGCGGGAACAAATCCCGACGCCATCGTTTACGATCCCGCAACGAACCGAATCTTTACCATGAATGGCCGCAGCCAGGACACGACCGCCATCAACGTCGCGGACAGCACTGTTGCAGGCACGCTGGCGTTGGGAGGAAAGCCCGAATTCGCGGTCGCCGATGGCAAAGGGAATATTTACGTCAATATCGAGGACAAGTCCGAGCTGGTTCGCTTCGATTCGAAAGCGCTGAAAGTCTTGAACCGATGGCCCATGGCTCCGTGCCAGGAACCTTCAGGACTCGCCGCCGACTGGAAGTCGGGACGTCTCTTCGCCGGCTGCGACAACAAGCTGATGGCCGTGATCAGTGCGAGCGATGGAAAAGTTGTCGCCACGGTTCCGATCGGCGACGGAGTCGATGCCAACGCTTTCGATCCTGAAACCAACTTGGCTTTCGCTTCGACCGGCGATGGCAATCTCACCGTCGCTCACGAAGACGGCCCCGACAAATACACGACAGTCGCGACCGTTCCTACAAAGAAGTCGGCGCGCACGATGGGGCTCGATCTCAAAACTCACCGAATCTTCTTGCCGGCCGCTGACTTCGACCCGCCCGCCCCCGGCGAGCGCCGCGGCAAAATGAAACCCGGTTCATTCGTCGTTCTCGTTGTCGATCCCAAATAGGCGAGAGCTTTATGCAGCCCGCGCGGCTCGTCCGTGGAAGCTGATGGTTGAGCCGCGGTGCGTTGCTCGAGAGATCTTCGCCAATCATCGTCCGCCGTATCACGCGCTCGTGTATTTGATCTCCTTGTACGGTATTTTCCCTGAGACGACCTCTAGGAAAGATTTGCCGTCTTTGACGCCGACTGTGCCAAAACCGGATGCAGTCGAAAGAAAACAGCGAAAATCTCCTTTGATTTGCGGCTTGAGATACAAGATTTTTTCCACCGCGTCGTAGCGTGCACCGCTGAACGCTTGCAGGAGGGCGTACGAGGACATCGCTCGCGCGTACCAATGTCCAGCCTCGATTTCATCGAATGGATTTCGGACGGTACCGTCGTAGCGGCTGCGGCACGCGCGCACGATTTCTAGACCTTCTTCGATCTTGCCCATCGCGATGAGATGCGAGGCCACTCCGTATTCGACGCCGGTCCAGACCTCATCCGCATAAATCATCGCCAACGAAGGCCGGCCGCCGCGGGGCCAGGTACACGTCAACAATCCGGATTCGTCGCCGCATGCAAAATAGGGGCGCCTTGCGTTCGCTTGTTCGGAAAAATCGCTCTTCAAGTTGTGCTTGTGCACCGCAAGGAGATGGCTTTCGACTTTGCGGGCATCCAGCACGTCGTCCACGCCGCTC
>DATAMU010000846.1:0-6260 GCA_036266605.1 Candidatus Acidiferrum sp.
ACTTTCGGCTCGCTCATCGGAAATTCCTCCCGAGCCTAAGTAGCACGAATATCGGCGCCCGTGCCAGCGATGTTTGCGTTTGAAATTTGCAGGTTGAGCGATGAAAGGAAAAACGCTGAGCAACTCAGCGCCGCGCTACGATATAAACGCGCACCCGATCCGATACCCGCCCTGTTTTGTAAGCTGCGACCAGATGGGCTTCAGGCTCACGCGCACCGGCGGCAGAATCGGCACATGCAGCACAGCCAGAATGCTCGTCGGCAGCGATTCCTGCTTGTCGAGCTCGATCGCCACGCCGCCAAATCCTAGATCGACGACGCGCGCCCGCTTGGTGTTTTGCTCGCCCAACATCGCGTAAGCATTCGTCCCGATCATCGACACACGCTCAGCCTTCCGCTGCGCCGTATAGAGCGCCTGCGAAGTCGGTTCGGTCACCACGTTTTTCGGAGCCTGCGGCGCAATATCAGCCGCTGGCGTGCTTGCCGAGGCCGAAGCGGCCATCGTGGCTTCCGGCTTCTCCACTTGCCGATGAAATTCGATCGAAATCGGCGGAGGCGCAGCTGGACGCGCCGGCGATTCGGTCGTTGTTGAAACCGCTGGCGCGGAAGGAGTAGAAGCCGCAGGCCGCACCTGTGGCGTCGGCGGCACGGGCGCCGCAATCGGCCCAGCCGCGCTCGTCACCGCCGGCCCAAGCGCCGGAGTACCCGCGGGCCGCGTCTCACCGCTGCCCAATTTCCGATGGTTCGCGTGCTTCAACCGGTATAGCCGCTCATCCGCCACGCGAATCAGCTCATCTGCCTGTTCGCCGTCCAGCGGAAATGTCGCCACGCCGTGATCCATGCTCACCGAAACCGTCAACGGCAATGCCGCTAGCGTCTCGGAAAATACCGTTTCGATACGTCGGCTCAACGCCAGCGCCTGATCCGCGTCCGTCTGCGGCAGCAACACGGCAAACTCATCTCCGCCGATGCGAAACGCCGAGTCCGAAGTGCGCAGCGCCTTCTTCAACGTTGTCGCCGCCGCGCGCAAAACCTCATCGCCGCCCGGATGCCCGTGCTTGTCGTTCACTTCCTTAAATCGATGTAGGTCGAGCATCACCAGGCCAAGCGGCAGACCATAGCGCCGTGCCCGGTTCAATTCTTTTTCGAATCCCTCGCCGAACAGCCGCCGGTTATACAGCCCCGTCAGCGGATCCGTAACCGCGTTGACCTGCAAAATTTTCAGCTCGTCGTATTCCAGAACGATCGGCACGCGAAACAGCCCAGCCGACGTCAGCACGTCCATCAATGCCGTTTTGAGCGCGACTTGCCGCCCCATGTGGTCGGTCAACTCGCGCCGCCGCTGCATGGTCTCGTCCCACAGCTGCACGCATTGAGTCTCGCGAAGATCCAGGTGGGTTATCGCGCGTATATATCGCTGGAGAAATTGTCCCCGTGCTACTGCGTCCAGGCCGTCCAGAGTCTCGGCTAGCAGTTCGAGGTACGAATCCTCGATTGGCAAACGGGTGGGGGCGCCGCCAAGGTTGGGCATCTAGGTATACACCTAATAGGTTTGCCTGTCCCCGCGGGGGTTGGGGAGGTAAGCAACTCGCTTGTACAACGGGAGCAACTGAGAGTCCATCCGTATTTCGGCCTACAATATATCGTACTGGAAGGAGTAGCCATCCTAAGCCCCGGAGTACGCTGAAAGGATTAGGCTTAGCGGTCACACACCCTGTGGGAAAGTCGTTGGATAAGTCCCGACGTGGCCTTCGCTACCTGCAATCCCGACCAAAACAGGGCCGGGATTGGCATTAATTTACTCAAGCGGCCGGAGGAATTCCAGTCCAAACAGCCGGGTATCGCCAACGACCTCCTGCCGGAGCACTTTGGCCGATATAGGCGGCGTTTCGTTGGGCACCAGGCTCGAGGAGGTCGGCGATGGGGCAGGTACGGTCAGCTGGACCACCTGGTTCTCACGCAGCAGGTGCGCCGACGTAATGCATGCCCCAAACGAGCTGATATTGAGCGTCTTGGTCAGCTCGATAAACTCGACACCAGACGGATCGGCAGCACGCAAGAAGACGGGCACTTGCAACCTGATCCGGGGCGAGCGCCGCTGCTGGCTATACTCCAATTGCTGGCCTTTCTGGGTTTTCTGTGTTCTCAATGGGACAGCCCCATAGTACTGGCGCACTAGTACGGATTTGTGTAAAGTTAAGCATATTTACTGCCACAAAACACGCCTGTTGACACCAAGTTAACTCTTTTAATTTCATATACGTACTGCCAGTTCCAATCTTTTTCCACTCGGTACCCTCGGTACGGACGCAAACGAAGGCACCTTGTTTTCCTCATTTGTGCAAATGGAACGTAATTACCATTGACACTCTGAGAAGCGCTCTGCGACCATTGCAACTCGCCGCGAGGGAAAATTTTTTCCCTTGACCCAGTTATTCAGTTTAGCGACCTAACGACACGACCCAATGGGTGGACGAACTTTAGCTTCGACCTTATCCGAGCCGCGCACGCCGAACGTGCCCGACATTCCGCTGTCGCACGTCGTTCGACTTCTTGACACGGTCGACCGCTCTCTCCTCGTTTCCGAAAGAAGCGGCAGAATCGTATTGGCTAATGCCCGCGCGAGAAAGTGTCTGGATTCCGTTGGGCTCGCCGACTACGCTCGATTGAGCCTATTTACTGATATTTTGCAGATTGATGCAAAGAAAATTTTTTCCGCCATTGAGTCCGGTGAGCAAGAGGTAAAACTCGACCTGCAACGTGGCGAGAAACGTACGAAAGCAAGTGTGCAATGGCTCGCCGATCCCGATTGGCTGCTCATTGAGTTCGAACTCCCGCCTCCGGGCACGCAAACTCTCCCCGATCCCGCAACGCAGATCACCGTCCAGGAATTATTGCAGGAACGCGAGATCACCTATCGCAACTTGCTCGCTGCCTATTTGAAATTGCAGGAAGTCAACCGCCAGAAAACAGTTTTCCTCGCTTCCGCCGCGCATGAACTAAAAACTCCGCTGGCCGTCATCAAGGGCTATTACGATCTTTTGCTCACCGGCTCGCTGGGCCGCCTATCCGAAAAGCAGCGCGACATTCTCGAAGAATCGAAAGAAAGCTGCGAGCGCCTCGTGCGCCTCGTCTCGATGTTCCTCAACTATTCCGCGCTCGAAAGCGGCAAGCTCGTTTTGCAGCTTCGCGAGAACGATCTGCGCGATTGTCTCGACGAACTCTCGAAGCGCTGGATGGAAGCCTTCCAGCGCAAAGGCGTTCGGCTCGACGCCGCGTTCGATCCTTCGATTCCAAACTTCCGTTTCGATTACCAGAAAGTCCAGCAAGCCGCTGCGAATCTGCTCGACAACGCCTTGAAGCACACTCCCGCCGGCGGCTCTGTTACGTTGCGTGCCATGCCCCATTTCTGGGAGCGCCGCGTTTCCGAGGCGATCCCCCCGCAGGAGCGCCGTCGCTTCCGCCTGCCGCGCCCCAACAGCGTCGAAGTCTCCGTGAAAGACACCGGGCCGGGCATTTCCGCCGAGCATCACCAGGAAATTTTCGAAGATTTCGTCCGTGTCGATCGCAATACCACCGGCATGGGCCTCGGCCTCGCGATCGCCAAGCGCCTTGTCCAGGCGCACCGCGGCAAAATTTGGGTCGAGAGTGAAACGAAGGATGGCAGCAAGTTCACGTTCTTGTTGCCCATGGACCAGACCTAAGACGGCAGGCTTATCGCAAACGATTTTCGCTGTATCGCTTTGACTGTGCCCAAGCGTCAGCAGATTTGAGGGAGATGGAAATGGCGGTTAAAGAAAAGATTCTCGTAGTGGACGACGAACCCAGCATTCGCAAATATCTGCAAACGCTGTTGGAGGTTGACGGCTTTGATGTCGAAACCGTCGGCTCCGGCAAAGAAGCGCTCGCCAAAATCAGCGATGGCGATCGCCCCGACTTCATCATTCTCGACGTGCTCATGCCCGAGATGAACGGCATCGACGTTCTCCGCGAACTCATGCAGCTCGATCGCAGCCTCAACGTCGTCATGCTGAGCTGCTCCAACGAAGTCGGCACCGTCGTGGAAGCCATTCGCATCGGCGCTCACGACTACCTCACCAAGCCCTTCGAAAAGAGCGACCTCGACGCCGCGATGCTCAAGTCGCGGCAGAAAAAACATCTCGCCCAGGAAAATCAGGCGCTCCGCGACTACTGCGACCAGGTGACCGAGGATCTCAGCTTCCTCGCCGCCAGCCCGCAGATGGTCCGTATTCGCCAGCAAATCTTACAGATCGCGCCCGTCGATGTTCCCGTCTTCATCTGCGGCGAAAGCGGCGTCGGCAAAGAGGTCGTCGCGCGGATGATTCACCTCCGATCCAAGCGCCGCAATCAAGCTTTTATTAAAGTGAATTGCGCCGCTCTTCCCGGCGAACTTCTCGAATCCGAACTTTTCGGCTTCGAGCAAGGCGCCTTCACCGGCGCCCATCGCGCCAAGCCAGGCAAATTCGAACTCGCCAACAAGGGCACCATCTTCCTCGACGAAATCGCCGAGATGAGCACGCACCTTCAGGCGAAGCTCTTGCACGTTCTGCAAGATCATCAATATTCGCGACTCGGCGGACGCCACATGGTTGAAACCGACGTTCGCGTCCTCGCCGCCACCAACGTGGACGTCCAGGAAGCCATGAAGACCGGCCGCTTCCGAGAAGACCTCTACTACCGTCTCAACGTCCTCTCCATCCTCGTTCCACCGCTGCGCGAACGCGCCACCGAAATTCCGCTGTTGTTCCGCCACTTCCTCGATAAGTACAGCGAGAAATTTGGCAAAGGGCCGATGACTCCGTCGAAGCACTTGCTTGACGCCGCCGCCAACTATCCGTGGCCCGGCAATCTTCGCGAACTCGAAAACTTCGTCAAGCGCTACGTCATTCTCGAAGACGACGAAGGCAGCCTCCGCGAGTTGATCGAAATGTCCAGCGCTCGCCAGCGCACCTCGCCGCGCCAGGAAGTTACCGTCCCGCGCGAACAGGGACTCAAGGCGCTCGTCCGCGGTCTCAAAGACGAAGCCGAAATGGAAGCCATCGCCGACGCGCTCGAAAAGACGCGCTGGTGCCGCAAAGACGCCGCCAAGATGCTCGGCATCAGCTATAAGGCGTTGCTATACAAGATGCGGCAGTTTAATCTGGATACACCTCGAACGCGGCGCTCCGCTGCTCCGGCTGCGGCCGAAGAGGCGGCGCCGGTCGGTGCGGTTCGCGGCGAATAAGACGCCGGCCACATCGCCAACGTTCGAACCTTCTCGAAGAATCGTTTCGCGGATTCCCCGCCCGCGCTAAACCCAGGCTCTGTAGGGTTTTGCCGCCGCCCCTGCCCCGTGCGGATTAAGCCCCGTTGCGTCAAGTTTTCGATGGCGTGAAGCATTCGTTTCTTGTATTGTCACGCAAATCGGAAATGTGAATTACCGGTGAAGGCCCCGTCGCCATTTCAGGTGGAAGGCGTGCGGGTTACGAATGAAATGGTTCGTTCATCGGTTGTGCCCAGTCTTCGCAGAGACCTTGGTTATATCGATCGGCTGCGTTCGAACTTCGTCTCCCACGAGTTCGTCGCTGCTAAAATTCTGAGGGAAAGGGGCGCGGTCGCATCCAACGCGGCCGCGGGCGGAGTGGAGGATGAGTATAATGACCGAACGTCGAACCGCTCGACGTTATGACCTCTCGCTGCCGGTAATCATTCGCGTACCGGCCGAACGCCTGCCCGACTCACAAAAGGGCAAGACACGCGACGTTTCCACGCGTGGCCTGTATTTCGTTCTTGACCAAGATCTTGAAGCCGGCTCCGAGCTCGACATTACCATGACGCTGCCGGCCGAAATCACCCATGGCGGTGAGGTTTTTGTTCGCGCTCTCGGCAAAGTCGTCCGCGTCGAACGCCGCATGGAAGACGGAAGCGCCCGCCTCGGCGTCGCCGCCGTTATCGAGCGCTACGACATCATCCGCGGCGAAAACGGCCGCGTCTAAAGCGCTCCAACCAGCCTAAAATTCAATCGGTCATTTGTACGGGCGCAGCACTGCTGCGCCCCAAGTCCGCACGACGTAAGCCGTTAGCGCCTTAGACCTGAGCAGACAACCCGCCGCCACGGCGAACTCTTTGCCCTAAGCGGAAAACTTTGAGCCATCGCCCGAAGTACTATCCGTCCTACCCGAAACCTGCTCTTTCGTCCTAGAACTGGCCTTCCGTCCAGTAACTCTAACCGGCAGAGCGGTTTGCGATTCCAAATTTCTT
>DATAMU010000847.1:0-7103 GCA_036266605.1 Candidatus Acidiferrum sp.
CCGGCGTGGGCCATTTCTCCGCGCTCATCCGCGCGCTCGATGAATACGGCCTCCGTATGCCGCTGCTGTCGGCGCTCGAACGCGGCGTTCCGTTTCTGGGCATCTGCCTGGGGCTGCAGGCTCTTTATGAAGCGAGCGAAGAAGCTCCCGAGCTTCTCGGTCTGAAACAGTTCACGGGAAAAGTCTGCGCGTTGCCTGCAAATGTGAAGTTGCCACACATGGGATGGAACCAGCTTCGCCGTAAGGAAGATTCGCGACTGCTCGAAGGAATCGCACCGGATGCGCACTTCTACTTTGCACACTCGTATGCCGCGTGTGTTAGAGTCAACGGTTCGGAAGCTGTCGCTACATGCAGCCATGGCGCTGAATTCGTCGCCGTCCTTGAACGCAACAACATCCATGCCGTCCAGTTTCATCCCGAAAAAAGCGGCCAACCGGGAGCGCAGCTTCTCGGCAATTTTCTGAGCATTGCGAAGGCGGCCGCGTGAGCCTCGCGCACCGCATCATTCCCTGCCTCGACACTGACGGTACTCGCGTGGTCAAAGGCGTCAACTTCGTCGGCCTTCGCGATGCCGGCGATCCTGTCGCGCTGGCTGCGCGCTACAACGCCGAAGGTGCCGACGAACTCGTCGTGCTCGATATCGCCGCCTCGCGCGATCGCCGCCCTACATTCCTCGACACCATTCGTAGGGTTGCCGCCGAACTCGCGATTCCTCTTACCGCTGGCGGTGGCATTCGCACGCTCGACGATGCGCGCGCCGTCGTTCGTGCTGGAGCCGACAAAGTCACCGTCAATACTGCCGCAGTGCAACGACCGGAGCTGATCTCAGAATTATCGAAGGAATTCGGCGCGCAAGCCGTGGTTCTGGCGATCGACGCCAAGCGCGTTGACACGAACGAACGATGGCAGGTGCGAATCCGCGGCGGACACGATGCGACCGAATTGGATGCCGTGGAATGGGCGAAACTCGGAGTTGCTGCGGGCGCGGGCGAAATTCTGCTTACTTCTGTCGATCGCGACGGAACTCAAAGAGGGTTCGATGTCCCACTCACCGCATCCATTGCGAATGCCGTCACTGTTCCTGTGATCGCGTCGGGCGGAGCAAAATTGCCCGAACACTTCGCCGAAATCTTCCGTGATGGCAACGCCGACGCCGCCCTGGCGGCTTCGATTTTTCACGACGGCATTCAACCCATTCGCGATCTGAAAGATTATCTCGCCGCGAAGAACATCGAGGTTCGACTTTCGTGCTGATTCCCTGCATCGATTTGCAAGACGGACAAGCCGTACAGCTTGTCCACGGCCGGCGTCGCGAACTGGCCGTCGCCGACGTTTTCGGCTTGCTCGAAAAATTCCGCAATTACAAATGGTTGCATATCATCGACCTCGACGCTGCGATGAACAAAGCGCCGAACACAAAACTCGTTCGCGCCCTCTGCACCAAAGCAGCGCGGGAGTACAAACTGGAAGTCCGCGTCGGTGGCGGCATCCGCACCCTCGCTCGCGCTACCTCCGCGATCAACGCCGGCGCCACGCAAATCATTGTCGGCAGCAGCGCCTTCAAAAACGGCGGCATTAACGACGAATTTCTCGCGACCCTAACCAAGAACTTCGGCCGCAAGAAAATCGTCGTCGCGCTCGACACCGCGAAAGGCCAAATCCTCACTCAAGGCTGGCGCGAAAAACTTAAGCTGCACCCCAGCGCCGTGATTCCCGCGCTCGAACCTTACTGCTCCACCTTTCTCTGCACCGACGTCGATCGCGAAGGCACCATGACCGGCGCGAACCTCCGTTACTTCCGCGAACTCCGCGCCGCCACAAAGCTCCCGATCATCGCCGCCGGCGGAATCACCACGCACCGCGAGATCACCGCCCTCGCAAAAATCAACATGGACGCCGCGGTCGGCATGGCCCTCTACAAAGACCGCATTCGCTGAAAACCGCGCTCAGTCATCTAAAACGCACCCTCTGATTGCCTGGGGCGTGTGAACATCAGAACACCTGTCCGCCCTTCCTATGTACGACAGCGGCGTTCCTCTTTATGATCGATTCAATTTTGGTCGAACGAATCATGCCAATCGGAACACTTCGATGTCCCTCTTGCGGCGCCGCCGTTTCATCGGCATCAACCCGCTGCGACTTTTGCAACGCTGTTCTCGCAACGATCACGTGCCCGTCGTGCTTCCGAACGATGTTTGCAGGTGCAAAGTTCTGCTCGCACTGCGGCGCTAAAGGAAACCGCAGCGAACTCGCGGGCGGCGAAGCACTGCTTTGCCCACGCTGTCAGATCGGCATGAAGACCGTGACGGTCGGAACCACGAGTTTGCTCGAATGCGGCCAATGCGAGGGCATCTGGGTCGATGCCGACACGCTGCAACAAATTTCCGCCGACCGCGAGAAGCAAGCGTTCGTGTCAGCAACTCCCTCCGGTCTCAACCAACCTTTGCAACTCGAGAAGACAATCCGCTACGTCCCCTGTCCTGTTTGTCACGAATTGATGAACCGCGTGCAGTTCGCTCAATGCTCACACATCATTGCGGACGTTTGCAGTTCGCACGGCACTTGGTTCGACAAGGACGAATTGCAACGCGGAGTGGAATTCATTCGAGCCGGCGGGTTGGAGAAAGCCCACGACCGTCAGCTCGAAGAGCTTAAGGAAGCGCAACGCAGAGAAGTCGTGGCACCGCTGTACACCACGCAGCTCGATCCGCTGCCGCGCACTAGTAGTGGCGCCGCCAAGATCGGATCCGCGATCGCTCTCCTCTTCGACCTCTTCACCTAGAGCACAGAGTTGAATGCCTCGGACGTCTTGCGGGCTATTCGATTTCTCTCCGAATTGACAAACGCGGGCGTTCAAATGAAGTAGGATGCATCGCCATGCGGAAAACTAAAACATTCGTAGTTGCAATCGTGTGCGTGTTCGCAGCCATTACTTTTGCTAACGCAGAGGGGCGCGCGACAAAAAGCGATCAAGCAACTCAGCCTGCGGCGCTGACGTTTACGCTGCCGCTCGGACACAATGTGTATGCGGCGATTGACGACGCTAAGGGCGATGCGGGAGCGAACGCTGGATTTGTGATCGGGGACGACGGCGTCGCGGTGATCGACACGTTCGAGAATCCGGAAGCGTCGAAGCAGATGCTCGCGGAGATTCGCAAGCTCACGCAGCTTCCGGTCAAATTTGTCATTAACACGCACTATCACATCGATCACGTCGCGGGCAATTCCCTGTTTCAGCAGAACGGCGCGGTCGTGTTCGCGCAGCGCAATGTGCGCACTTGGATTCACACCGAGAATTTAAAATTCTTCGGCAAGGACATCAAACCTGACCAACGGAAAATGGTGGAGACGCTCGGTGCGCCCGATGCTGTCTATGACAGCGGCGTGACACTTTTCCTTGGTTCGCGGCGCATCGATGTTCGCGTCTTTCCTGGCCACACCGGCGGCGATTCCGTGGTGTTCATTCCTGATGCGAACGTCGTATTCACCGGCGATCTATTTTGGCGTAACACACTGCCCAATTTGATCGACGCAACGACGTCCGCTTGGATTCCGACGCTCAACTCCGTCGTCGCTATCGCGCCCAACGCTACCTACGTTCCCGGGCACGGAGATGTCGGCAGTGCGGACGACGTAAAAAACTTCCGCGACTACCTCACATTTCTGCGCGAACAAATCGCGCCCGCCGTACAGCAAAACAAAACTGGCGACGATCTGGTCAACGCAGTTCTTCCCGCCGTCACCGAAAAGTACGGCAAGTGGGAGTTTTTCAAGTTTTTCGCCAAGCCTGACATCCTGCACACTGCCGCTGAGCTTCGCGGAGACAAGAAAGTGCCGCAGCCCGAAAAATAGGCACCGGAGCACGGCCGGCGGGTTGCTCGATTCAGGAAGAAGCAGCTCCCTCGTTCCGTGCGGGATGATAGCGTCGCGAGCTTTGGATTTGAATTGTCGAGAGTGAACTGCGGACTACCTTAAGTAGGCGTCGGTAACGTATTGCTGAACCATGCGCTGCGTATTGAAAAACGAGCCGTTGATGGCGATGGCGTGCAGCATCACGGACAAATATTTCGCACGGTCTTTGTAGAAGAGCGGCAGGATCACGTTTTCGAGCTTGTGGTAGAGCGATTGAACGTCGGCGTTGTTGTCCACTGAGGTCTGCGGACCGGCCGACAAGCGCGATTCGCCGATGGACCAACCGGTAACACCTTCGATGTGGCCTTCGACCCACCAACCATCGAGAATGCTCAAGCTGGGCACGCCGTTGAGCGCGGCCTTCATGCCGCTCGTTCCGGAAGCCTCGAGCGGAAATTGCGGCGTGTTCAACCACAGGTCCACGCCGGCCGTAATTTTTCCGCCGACTTCCATGTTGTATTCGTCCAGAAAGACGATTGTGACGGCTTTTTTCAGTGCCTTTTTTGCTGCAAAAATGTGGCGGATGATGTCTTTGCCGCCGGCATCGTGGGGATGCGCTTTGCCCGCGTAGACGATCTGAAACTTGCCGCCGCCTTTCGCAATCTGTCGTAGACGATCGAGGTCGGACAGAATCAAGTCGGCGCGTTTATAGCCGGTCGCGCGGCGTGCGAAGCCGATGGTGAAAGCGTCCGGATCGAGCGAGAGCCCGGTTTTTGTGCGGACCGTTTCAAATAAATCGTGTTTCGCGATTAGGTGGGACGCCCACAATTCTTCCGGCGGCATCCCTAGCGCGCTGCGCAGCGAATAGTTGTCTTCACGCCAGGACGAGATATAGCGATCGAACAACTCCGCAAACGCCGGTGAAACCCATGTGCCGGCGTGCACACCGTTGGTGATCGCTTCGATGGGCACTTGCGGAAACATCTTGCGCGAAGTTTCGCCGTGCAATTTCGCGACACCGTTCACATAGGTGCTCAGGCTCAGCGCCAGATAGGTCATATTGAGCGAGGCGCCCGCTCGCGCTGCTTCCTGCATGTCTGGATAATTCTGCTCGGCCTGCAGGATTTTCTTCACGAGATCAGCCGAAGACGCGTCCTTCAGATCGAAGAAGCCGTTCTGATCGGGAAACGCGCGCGTCAGGTATTCCATGGGGAAACGATCGTGTCCGGCGGGAACCGGAGTGTGCGTCGTGAAGATGCACTTGCTACGCACCTTTTCGATGTCTTCTCCACGAATCGAAGTGCGTCCGGCTTTCTCGGCTTCTTCTCCCAACAACTCCAGCGTGAGCATCGCCGCGTGCCCTTCGTTCATGTGGTAGCGAGTCAGATCGGTATAACCCAGCGCGCGCAGCATGCGCACGCCGCCGACTCCGAGCAACACTTCCTGACACAGACGATAGTAAGAATCGCCGCCGTACAACGAACCGGTCAGAGCGCGATCCGGCTCGGCATTCGATTCGAGAGCCGCATCCAGAAAATAGACCGGCACGACGAACCCGTGAACACCTTTGACATCGTAGCGCCACGCGCGCAA
Source organism: Candidatus Acidiferrum sp. (assembly GCA_036266605.1). Classification (GTDB taxonomy): domain Bacteria; phylum Acidobacteriota; class Terriglobia; order Acidiferrales; family UBA7541; genus Acidiferrum. Next base: position 5,447 of record DATAMU010000847.1, read on the forward strand.
CTCCACGCGGCGGTTTTCGAGCGGGACGGTTACGCGGGCGGACTCTTCTTTTAGAAAGTCTTCGACCCGCCAGGTGACAGGATCTTCGGTCTGCGAGCCATCTTCAGCCAATCGTTGTGTGAAATAGCCGCTGCGATAGAGCAGCGAGATCGCGACCATCGGCAGCTTAATGTCGGCCGCCGCTCTTACCGTGTCTCCCGCCAAAACGCCTAAACCGCCGCTGTAGCTCGGCATGGCGTTCTGGAGGGCAATCTCCATCGAAAAATAGGCAACGATGCGCTTCGTGGCGCGACTCGACTTCACCATGTCCCTCGACACTCCGTCTGGCTCAACACCGACACACCTTCATTTACCAACACGCGATTGAGACTTGCCGAGACGAATGGCGACGTAAAGTCGCCGCCACAAATTGTCTCGACACTGTCTTGGGCGGCACCGTCTGAAAATCTCCGTTTGGGGCTAACGGACTTCGCGCCGCGGAAAACCGCTTAACCTCGCCATTCACCCAGCGATTCATTGTCAGAGATAAATCCGACCCGCGCAAGCAAACCACCCGAAATATCCACAGCCGCGAGCGGCCGCTGAACAAAGGTCAAATTCTAAGTCGGGCGAAAACTCGGGGCTCGCATAGTGCGCCGAGGCGCACGACAAGCCGCGCCAAGTTGTTACATTTTCTCCCCGGGCGACTTGTAGTCGCTGGTTACGCCGGCTGATAGCGCCGTAAGACTCTCATTCAAAGCACCTTAGCCATCCAGCCTACTGGAACCCCAACTGCTCCTTCCTGTGGCAGTCAGTACCTCGAATTCGAAGGTTTGGGAGATTTAATAATGGTTCGCAGTTTACACATTACGAAAGGCGCCAAGGTTCGAGCGCGGGCTGCTCGCGGCTTCACGCTGCTTGAACTCGTGGTCGTCGTGGCGATCGCGATGATCTTGGCCGGCCTGGCAGTTCCGGTCATCACCAACACGTTGCGCGTCTACAAAATGCGTTCGGGAGTCACTTCGGTCACCAGCGCAATTTCCGGGACGCGGTATCAAGCAATCTTTCACGGCTGCAAAACGCAGATCATTTTCACCAAATCCAGCTACAGCTACCAGGTTCAATCGCAACAGCCGGCGTACGGCGGCCAAGCGTGCCTCGCGGCGTTCGCGAACATTGGAAGCGCAGTGCCGCTCAACGGTCAAGGAATCGCGATCGACCAGAACGTGACGCTCACATTTAGCCCGGGCGGCGCTGTAACGAGCACTCCAGCGATGAACCCGATTCAGATGGTACTCACATATCCCGGCTTCCTTACTACGGTGCCGCAAGAAACCATTAAGGTGTCCAACTATGGAAACATCACAGTCACTCCGTAAGCCTGTGAAGCGGTCAGGTGAACGCGGTTTCACGCTGATCGAAATGATGGTATCGATTCTGATTCTGACCATAGGCTTGGTCGGCACCGCCGCTCTCATGAGCAACTCCGTAAACATGGGCGCGCACGCGCGCTACGTCAGCACGGCCGCGCTTCTCGCTTCCGAAAAAATGGAAGACCTCGATCGCTATCCCGACGGGGACACGAACATACTCCCTGGTGGCAGCCTGACGGCCAGCGTGAAGGGCTATTCGGACTCGGTTCAGATTTCCACCGCCAACGGAAACATCAACGAAACCA
>DATAMU010000848.1:0-4394 GCA_036266605.1 Candidatus Acidiferrum sp.
ATGGGCACGCCCGCCTACATGTCGCCCGAACAAGTCTCCGGCCGCACGCTCGACCACCGCACCGACATCTTTTCCCTCGGCGTTCTCCTCCACGAAATGTGTACCGGCCACCGCCCCTTCACCGGTCACTCCTCCGCCGAACTCACATCCTCAATCTTGCGAGACGACCCGCCCTCCATCTCCGACTTGCGCTCCGATCTTCCGCCCGATCTCTCGCGCATCGTCCGCCGCTGCCTCGAAAAAGATCCGCGCCACCGTATCCAAACCGCCCGCGACATCAGCAACGAATTTCGCGATATAGCGCGCCTCAGCGGAACCGCAGCCTCCGCGCGCATCGCACCGATTTCATCCGCAGCCTCGCGACCAGCTACCACGCCCGGCACCGGCACGTCGCGCTCCGCGATTCGAGAAGACGAAGGCTTCTGGGTCGCCGTCCTTCCCTTCAAATACGGCGGCAGCAATCCTGATCTCGCCGCTCTCGCCGACGGCCTCACCGACGACATCGTCACGAACATGTCGAAGTTTTCTCATCTGCGCGTGGTCGCGCGCAGCTCCACCGCCCGCTACGCGCAACAAGCGGTAGATGTCCGCGCCGTGGCCAAAGAACTCAGTGCGCGCTATGTGATGGAAGGCAGCATCCGTCAGGCCGGCCCAAAAGTTCGCATCGCCACTCAGCTTGTCGACGCACCTTCCGGCACGAGCCTGTGGTCAGGCAGTTACGATCGCGCGTTCAACTCCGACTCAATCCTCGATCTTCTCGACGACGTCGTCCCCCGCATCGTCGCCACCGTCGGCGACACGCAAGGCATCCTCGCGCACAGCATGACCGAGGCCCTGCGCAGCCGCGATCCCGAATCGCTCACTCCCTACGAAGCTCTTCTGCGCAGCTTTGGATTCCACCAGCACATTTCTGCCGAAGAGCAATTGGCCGGCGTCGTCTCTCTGGAGCGCGCCGTCAAGCAAGAACCCGATCGCGCCGACTGCTGGGCTATGCTCTCCTGGCTCTATCGCGCCGAATACTCGCACAACTACAATCCTCGCCCCGATTCGCTTGCTCGCTCACTCGACGCAGCGCGTCGTGCCGTGGCTCTCGCGCCATCGAATCAACTAGCAAACGCATCTCTCGCTTCGGCATTTTTCTTTCGCCGCGAAATCGGATCCTTCCGCGCTGCTGCTGAGCGCTCCTTGGCTCTCCATAGCATGGAGGGCTACATCACTGCTTTTCTCGGCATGGCATTTGCCTTCTCCGGTGATTGGGAACGCGGCTGCGCTCTCGCCGAACGCGCGACACAACTCAACTCCAACCATCCCAGTTGGTATTGGTTTGCAATGATCGTTAACGCGTATCGTCAGCGCGATTCCCAGCGTGCCTTGGAATTCATATTGCGCGTGAACATGCCCGGATTCTGGATCACACAAATGATCCTCACCGTGATCTATAGCCAAATCGGAGACTTGGACCACGCGCGCGCCGCGCTGCGGGACCTTCTAAACATTCGCCCGAATTTCGCTGCGATCGCCCACGCGGAGCTTTCGAAATGGTGGCAGCCCGATTTGGTCGAGCAGATGATGGGAGATCTGCGCAAAGCCGGTCTAGATACATCGTCAGCGTCGAGCCAGCACACTAGTCACCCCACCTCGCCGGCAAAACCGAGTGCAACACCGGCTCGCACGGCCTCTGGAGAAAGTCGCGCCACCGAAGGTTTCTGGGTCGCCGTCCTCCCGTTCCGCACCGGCAGCGGCGACGCCAATCTTGAATCTCTCGCCGACGGCCTCACCGAAGACATCACCGCCGGCCTCGCTCGCTTCCCCTATCTTCAAGTTATCGCCCATCACTCGGCGATGGCCTACAAAGACCGCGCCGCCGATATCCGCACCGTAGGTGACACGCTCGGCGCGCGCTACGTCATCGAAGGCAGCATCCGCAAACGCGGCCCAGCCATTCGCGTCAACGTGCAGCTTATCGACGCGCTCAGCGGCACTCAACTCTGGTCCGAATCCTACGACTGCGAAATCTCCGGCGAAGACGCCTTCCAGATCCAGGACGACATCACCGACCAGATCGTCACTTCCGTCGCCGACGGCTACGGCGTACTCGTCCGCTCCATGGCAGCGCCAACGCGCGACCGAAATCCAAACGAACTCTCCGCTTCAGAACTGGTCCTGCGCTATTACGCCTTCATGCAGCAGGTTAATCCACAAGAGCATGCCGCGCTTCGCGGCGCTCTGGAACTCGCCCTCGAACGCGAACCGAATCACGCCAACGCCTGGGCGTGTCTTTCCAGCATCTATCAGCTGGAATACTTCGACCGATTCAATCCCCGGGAAAATCCGCTCGAGCGTGCGCGCGACGCTGCCTGGCGTGCCGTCAAAATTGATCCCGCCTGCCAGGCCGCGAATAGAGAACTCGCTGCCGTTCAGTTTCTCAGCCGTGATTTCATTGCCTTTCGTCAGACCGCGGAACGCGCCATGTCGCTCAATCCACGCGATGGCTCGACGCGCGCTTACATGGCGACCATGCTCGCCTTCTCGGGCGAGTGGGAGCGGGGTATCGCACTCGCGCAACGTGCCCTCGATCACAATCGCCATCATCCCGGCTGGTACTACCTGATCTTTTTTCACTATCACTACCGCAAGGACGATTACAAAGCCGCTCTGCAAACCGCAAAAAAAATGAACATGCCCGAATTCCACTGGATGCACCTGGCGACGATCGCCGCCTGCGGCATGCTCGGCCGCCTCGACGAAGCCCGCGTCGCCATCGAATCCCTTCGCAAATATAGCCCCGTCTTCCTTGACCTCAACAACGTCCGCGAAGACATCTCCACTTGGGATCCCGACTCCGCCGAAGTCGGCAAACTCCTCCTCGGCCTACAAAAAGCCGGCCTCACCTTTAGCGTGTCCGAGTCAACCGCCTCAGAAACTCATTAGTTCAGGACAGGAGGGCACGGCTTAAGCCGTGCCGAAAGCCCGGCCAGAAAAAGGGGCTTCAGCCCCTGCGGGTGCTACGAGATCGCCAACATCCAACGCGAATCCCTCAACAATCTACTCGCTGTACTTCAATTCTCGAAAATCACCTGCGCAAACGCCTGCTCCGCCGTATGCGTAATGCTCAACGAAATATTCTTCACTCCCATCCGCCCAGCAATCTCTCCCGCCTCACCATGCAGCTTCACCGTCGGCCGCCCGCCGCGTTGCCGCACAACCTCCACATCCACCCACCGCACCCCGCGGCTCCATCCCGTCCCCAGCGCCTTCATCGCCGCTTCCTTCGCCGCAAACCGCCCCGCAAACCGCTCATACTTATTCTTGAACTACTCGCAATACTCCCGCTCCGCCGTCGTATACAGCCTCCGCAAAATCGTCTCCCCATGCCGCTCAATCGCAGCCTTCATCCGCCCAACCTCTGCGATATCGACTCCGAGTCCGATGATCAAGCTAGCTCCTGTAGCGCCGGCATCTTGCCGGCTGTTTTCCGCTCAAACGGCAGCCGAGCTGTCCCTGGCAGCGCGATCCAGCGCCACCTGCGCCCCATCCGCCGATTCTGAATCCCGTTCGACTGCGATTATACTTACAAGATTGTGGCCACCACGAAATCATCGCCGTCGAAGCGCGGTAAATTGAAACACTCCAAATCCCGCGCCGCAAAAGCAAAATCCCCCGCCAAACTCCCGGTTTCCAAAGACTGGACGACTCGCACCCACCGCGGCGTCACCGTCCTCCAGTCCACCGCCCTCAACAAACTACCCTGGCTCGTCCACGGCTTCAGCACCCGCCCCGGCGGCGTCAGCGAAATCGACAACGAAAAAGTGTTAAATCTCGGCGCCGTCGAATGGGACAAGCGCGAAAACGTCGAAGAAAACAAACGCCGCTTCCAATCCGCACTCGGCGCCGAAAAACTCGAATTCGTCTCTCTCCACCAGATCCACTCCGACGTGGTCCGAATCTTCGACACAACCACATCGACCGACAAGCAATGCAAAGGCGACGCCCTCGCCACTAACCGCCCCGGCCTGCTCCTCGGCGTCCGCACCGCCGACTGCTCCCCCGTCCTCGTCGTCGATCCCAAAAAGCGAGTCGTTGCCGCCATTCACGCCGGCTGGCGTGGCACACTCGCCCGCATCGTCGTCAAAACCATCGGCCAGATGCAAATGGAGTTCAAATCCAATCCGAAAGACATGCTCGCCGCCATCGGCCCGACCATCGGCGGCTGCTGCTACGAAGTCGGCACCGAAGTCGCCGCCGACTTCTCCGCAAAATTCTCCAACGCCTCCGAGTTCTTCGACGAACTCCGCACCGGCGACGAACCCAATCCCCTCCAGTGGCTCAACATGATGCCCCCCGGCCACCAGCCCCCACCCAAAAAAGTCCTCCTCGACCTGAAAAAAGCCAAC
>DATAMU010000849.1:0-4163 GCA_036266605.1 Candidatus Acidiferrum sp.
ACGCGCTGCTGCCGATCCACGAAATTCGTCAGTTTCTCCAGGACAATTTCCGGCTGCTCGAGTTGCACCAAATCGCCCGCATTGATCACGACGTCGCGCTGCGCCCCGGAGATTCTCTCTTCGATCGTTCCCGCCTCCGCATGCACATCCGCGATATCGACCTCGCCGACCAGGACATCCGTCGGGACATGAATGTCACCGAGCCGAGTTCCCGCCGCCGGAGAAATCTTCGCCGCGAACTCATCCCCATTCTTCAGATTCTGCAAACTCGCGTCGAGCTCCGCCAAAAATCTCGCGCGCTCCGGCTCGTGTCCCTCGCCCAAAATGTAATGGTCTCTCGACCAATTCTCCGCCGCTGCTTTCGCGTCGCCTTCCTTGATCGGAGCCGAATTCCGCGCGGCACGCACTTCGAATTCCGTGCTCGTCGGCAATCCATCAATGATTGGCCCGATCAAAAACAATCCCTGCACCGCCTCCGGATGCGCCAAGGCGAAATCGACAGCGATTCCCGCGCCTGTCGAACTGCCAACCAAAACAGCGCGCTGAATTTTTCGGTCGTTAATAAGCGCGAGCAAATCTTCTACCGGCGAATATTCCGCCTTCGCGGCTTCCGACTTTCCGTACCCGCGGCGATCGTACCGCAGGGCGTGATATTTCGCGCAAAGCGGACGCCACTCGTCTTCCCACGTCACGGAGTGCAACCACGCATCGTGGAGCAAAATCACCGCCACCGGACCTGAGCCGCATTCTTCGTAGTAAATCTTCGAGGCGCCCGACACTTCGACGTGTCCGCTGACCGTCTTCTGCACGCCATCCAACTTCTGCGGCATCTTTTCGACGGCAATGCCGTCGATCTTCATCGTTTTCTTTTGCGCAGGCGTCGGCCCCGGATTCTGTCCGTAGGCCCGGCCGACGCACACCGCAATCAACACAGCGCACAAAATCCCGCGCGCGGCACACGACAACCAGTCACCCGCTCGCCCGTTTTGAAAATCCATCGCCCCACGCTCGCGATTGCAACTCAAAACCAATCGCTCCGGTACGCCACCCACCAACTCAGCACTCCAATCGGAATGGTCGCCAACAGCGCCCACCACAGAGGCAGGGCCATATCGGCTATCAATCCCAACACGGCAAACAGTGCCCAGAAGATCTTCCTCTGCATTGCGTAATCTTAGCGCGGCCAACTAGAAATCGGGGAATTCAAGCGAATCGGAAAAGGAGAACGCGACACAGAATCGAAAACTCGATGGACATAACCCAAAACCAACTGAGTAAATGCGTCCCTTAGTCCCGCGGCTTATTCTTCGAAATCATGGCTTCCAGCAACCACTTCCGCAGCACATCCGCAAAATACGGTTTCATCTCGCGAAACGAGACGCCCATGCCGGAATTCGGCTTGGAGTACGCCACATGTGCCTTCGTCTCAAAAAACTTCGACTCCGCAAAAAACTTCACAAAGATGGTGCTCCCCGCATCGAACGGCTTCCCCATTTGCAGAAAACACCCCTGCGGTCCAATCTCGGTAACGCGCGCCGGTATCTTCTGCTCTGAACCTTCGAGCGAAACTTCCGCCTGCGCTTCGAACGGAAACCTCAGCCCGCGACGCCGCTCCGGCTGCGCGGCTCCGGCCCCGGGAATCGTGTCATCCATTTCGTTCCCCCGCACCTGCGCCGGTAACAGCCGGCGTTCGCATTAAATCTCCCACCGCCGCGTCAAACGGCGGATAGCAGTCATAGTTTCGCTGGCTGACAATCTTGCCGTCGCGAAACGTCAAAAACATCGCCACGAACGCTCTCATTTCATGTCCTGCTTCCAATTTCATAGCCGCCACGGGCACCGCGAGCACACCCGTCCACTCCAGTTCCACCGCGACTTCATCGCCGTTCTCCACGATGCGGCGCACCTCATACCGTTGCGACTTCAATAACTTCTGCGCCTGCCCGTACGCCGTTTGCAAGTCTCCGCGCCGCCGCACGCGCCCGAGCGGCGCAATCCGATTCGGAAATTCGTGGAATTCCATCCCGTCACCACAAAACCGCGCTACGTTCTCCGGCGGCCCCATCGATTCGACTGCACGCAGGTATTCCCGTGCCAGTTCCACATTGGGTGAGCCCATGCGAATCCTCGCAATTCCGCGCATGCCCGCAAACACGAATGCGCCGCTGCAACTTGGATTGTCCTGAACAGCCGACCTTGGGATTTGAAAGCGAAACTACCGGAAAAACGTTGCCACCATATTACAACGCATGGTTGCAGACGACCAACGGGACTGCGCTTTGATGCTTCGCGAAAATCACATTCGCCACAATGTCCAGCGGGCCCAACGTTCCCTGACGAAACAAAGACGAAATCCACACGCTGGTACAAAGGTACCGTTGCCCAACCGTTGCGCACACGTAGAATCGCGGGCCGTCAGCTCGCTCAGTCCTCTATGTGTGAAGAATTAAAGGCCCTCAAGTGCGAAGCCGGCGCTGTCCTCCGCCGCCTGCGCTTCATTCGGCGCTCGCGCGACGTTTCCTTTTATGAAGACGCCGAGCTCACGCGTCTAAAGCACGCCAGCATCAACAAAGTCGTCAAGCATCTCCTCGTCGGCCACAACGGCCAACCATGCCCGTCCGGTGAGCGACCCATCGTCAGCTCGATCGCCCCGGCGGCCAAAGCCCGCGCTGCCGCTCCTGGCCGCTAAGGCCCCGCCAACGCGCGCCGAACCCCAACTGCGAGCGTTCTCAGTTGGAACCTACATCTTCCCGTCAAGATAGTTCGGATAACCACGAGACGTTCTACTTCCCTATTTCCGCTGGGACTCCAGCGGCTCCGGCAACACCACCGGCTGCGTCATCAGCTCCCCAATCGTCAATTCCTGCCCGCGCGCCAAATATTTTTCCAACACGCCCGGCTTCAACCACTCCGTCCCCCAGGCGTCTTCCACCGCGATCAAGGTATATTTCCCCGGCAAAATCTGTCTCACCGTAAACGTGCCGTCCAGATCGCTCTGATCCCATCGAATCCGTTCGAAGTGGGTCCGCGCCTCCATGCCTCTCGGAATCAGCGCCACCATCGCGCCGCTCACCGGCTTCCCAGCCTTGTTCTTCACCACGCCGTCCACTGAAACAACTCCCGCCATCAGCGTCGCGTCAATCTCCAGCGTCGCGCCATCACCTACGGTGATGTCGTGCCCCTCGACCTCGACGCCACCGACGACCATCTTCCCAATCGTAATCGGCTGCGGCCCCGAGAAATTCACCATCACCGCATATTTTCCGGGCGGAACTTGCTCAAACACCGCTTCGCCCTTCGGTCTTATTTCCGCGTAAGCAATCGTCCGGCGTCCCTCTCGCAGCGAGAAACTCAAGTCGTCGCGCAGATCCTCGCCATGCAACATCTTCAATTTCATCCTCACCGTGCTCGTCGACACGGGCGTTTTCAGCTCGACCGTCTGCCCGTCCTCTGTAATCTCCACTTGCCCCGTCGGCCGCAGCATCCCGCCCTCGGGATTGGGTGAAGACATCATGTACTTGCCCGGCTCCAATCCGCTGATCATCATCTCGCCCGGCATGCCACTCGGCCCCATGTCCGCCATCACATCCTCCGGACGATCGGCGTCCAGCCTCCTCAGCGCCGGCCAATTCCAGGAATGCTGTTCCGGATCCATCTGCACCTTCACAATTACCGTCAGCGCCGGCGTCGGATTCAAATGCAAATCCGCAGTCAGATGCTCACCCTTCTTCACCTCCAGCGGCGTCGCCTCCTCCTGCTCTGTCGCCCCGTTGTAATACGTCCGAGGATATGCCACGTTCAATTCGGACGCCACCGTGTCCGTCCGCGTCCGCACTCCGTTCACGTTCTCCCACACCGGACGCACCGCGTACCATGGCTTCGCCGCCACCGAAACGAAGTATTCCGCCGGAATCAGATTCTCGAATTCGTACTTTCCTTCGTCATCGGTCTGGGCAAGCCCTTGCGGAAAGGTGCGATCCTCGCCCAGCCGCTCCCGATGCACCACCAGCTTCACGTTCGCCCCGCGCACCGGCTCGCCCGACTCATCGATTACCTTCCCCGAAATCGATCCCAGCGGAATCAGCCGCAGCACCAGATTCTCGGTATCGAGTCCTGCGCCGGTCACGATTGCCGTCGAAAATCCCTCGTGCCACTGATATGTG
>DATAMU010000850.1:0-2243 GCA_036266605.1 Candidatus Acidiferrum sp.
AACATTTCTCACGCCATCAAGAAGAACCACCCGCCGGCGACCGACATCATCGAATTCCAAACAAGGCCGATCGTCGAAAACGGAAGGTCGAGCTCGACAAATTTTTGCCAGTGGCTGAAGCGATAAATGATCGCGGCTTCGCGAAGTTCGCGCGGCTCGCCTTTGAGAGAGGAATAAAAACTGAAGGCGATGTTCCAGACTTGCCCGGTGAAAATCAGCAGGATCGATCCGAGTTCGACGCCGATTTGCTGATGCGGAAAAATCGCGACCATCGCGAGCATCACGCCGGGAAGAAAACTGAGGACGGGAATCGACTGAAGAATGTCGAGGAGAGGAACGAGAATAATTTCGGCGCGGCGCGAACTCGCGGCGATGTAGCCGTACGCGAGCGCAAACACGAGGCTCAATCCGTAGGCGATGCTGATGCGCACTACGGAATACAGGGCGTAGAGCGGGAGTGCGCGCGGACTCTGCGAAATGTGCGCGACAGGAGCAACCGGACTTAGCCATGCTCGGCCGATTGCATACATTCCGTAGATCGCGGCGAAGACGAAAATGAAAACCGCGATGTCGATCAGAAACGACCACGCCCAGCGCGAACCTGCTGGCCGCGACGCGGTCGGCGGCAGCGGTGTGGACGTGTTCGGCGTTACGAGTTGAGCGGCTGGCACGAGCGCGTCATGCCTCGGCCGGCTCAGCGAGCGAAGACTCGGTGAGCGTTAATTTGCCGGTGGCGGCGTCGTAATCGAAAATTTCGGCGTAGCGTCCCCACTGAATCGCGGTTTCGAGCTGGCGGCGCGATTCGTCTTCGCTGAAATGTTCGTCGATCAGATCGTGGAAGAATTCGTCGGAAAGCGTGCGATCGGATTTTGCTTTGAGCGCCTGTTCCATCTGGCGAAGAATCGGAACGTTGGCGAGCGCGGCTTTGCGGAAGATTGCTTTGCGCTCTTGGATGTCGGCTTTGCGGAAATCATATCCGCTGGCGGTGATGATCGCGGCGCCGTCTTCGACTTTGATGAGTCCGAGAATCACTGCGGTATCGACGGTGGGAAGCAGCGCATCGACTTCGAGACTCAATTCGTCGGCAAGTTTGTGCAGATCGACGCGGCCGCCCTGATCGCACAAAATTTCAAGGAGTCCGGCCATGCCGCCGGGTCGCGTGTGCGGCAGCATGATCATCTTGGCAGGCACAATTGACGATCCGGCACCGACGGTGTTGTGAATCGTGTCGCCCTTCGAGTCGGGGCGCGTGAGCACGCGATAAATCGCGTCGACTAACTCCACAAAGCGAGACGCCTTGCGATTTCGCGGATGCTGGATGTCCACGGTGAAGTCGGCGTGAATGTGCGCAGGGTTTCTGCCGAGCACGATGATGCGATCAGCGAGCACGACAGCTTCTTCGATATTGTGTGTGACGATAAAAATCGCGCGCGTGGGAATTTTGTGGCCCATCCACAACTCGAGCAATTCGCCGCGCAGCGTTTCGGCGGTGAGCACATCGAGCGCGGAGAACGGTTCGTCCATGAAGAGCACTTCGGGCTCAACGACGAGCGCGCGCGCAACGCCTACGCGCTGCTTCATGCCGCCGGAGAGTTCTTTCGGGTAAGCGCTCTCGAACCCGTCGAGGCCGACGGCGTCGATGATGCGCAGCGCGCGTTTGTGGCGCTCGATCGGCGCCATGCCGCGCGCTTCGAGCGGTGCTTCGACATTCTCGAGAACGGTGAGCCAAGGAAAGAGCGCGAAGCTCTGAAAAACGATGGAGACGTTTGGGGCTTCGTTGCGGACCGGCTGGCCGTGCCAGAAAACGCCGCCGGCCGAGGATGGCGAGAGTCCCGTCAACATGCGAAGCAAGGTAGACTTGCCGCATCCCGAGGGACCGAGCAACGCGACGATCTGGCCGGGATACACGGCAAGATCGGTTGGGGAAATCACCTGCACGCGGCTGCCGTCGGGCTGCGGGTAAAATTTCTCGAGCTTGCGAGCCTCGATGATCGGCGCTTCAGTTGTGACAGAACTTGCCATCGGAACAATATATTATGGCTCAGGTTGCATCAGGGCGCATGCGCGGATCGGATTCGCTTGCGATGTTTGTTGACGGTTACAATTTCGTGAACGCCGCATGACTGCCGAGCCAATCGCCTCCCCTTCGACTGTGCCTGCCGAAAGTTCTCGCAGTGCCTTGTATGGACGTTGGCGCGGCTATTTGTATGCCGCGGCGGTTTCGTGTGTCGTGTCGCTGCTGA
>DATAMU010000851.1:0-15352 GCA_036266605.1 Candidatus Acidiferrum sp.
CGATTGTCCTGCCGGTCGCGTCTCCGACTCAGCTCACACCTCTCGGCTTTCTAATTTGCGGCGTCAATCCCACCCGCAATCTCGACTCCGAATACCTCACCTTCTTCTCCCTCATCGTCGATCAACTCGTCAGCGCCATCAACAACGCCCGTGCCGGAAGATGAAAAGCGCCGCGCCGACACTCTCGCGGAACTCGATCGAGCCAAGACCGTCTTCTTCAGCAACATCAGTCACGAATTTCGCACTCCCATCACGCTCATGCTCGGCCCAGTCCAGGAACTGCTCGGCCAGGCAGACAGCAATGACAATGAATCCAAGTTGGCTCCGGAATCTCGCGAGCTGCTGACCGTCGTTCACCGCAACGGGCTCCGCCTCCAGAAAATGGTCAACGCGCTTCTCGATTTCTCTCGCCTCGAAGCCGGCCGCATTCAAGCGAACTTTGAACCAACCGACCTCTCCCGCCTCACGCGAGATCTCGCAAGCGGTTTCCGCTCCACAATCGAGCGCGGCGGCCTCAAGTACGAAGTCCAGTGCGATCCGCTTCCCGAACCCGTCTACGTCGATCGCGACATGTGGGAAAAGGTCGTCCTTAACTTGATTTCAAACGCTTTTAAATTCTCCTTCGAAGGAAAGATTGAGGTACGCCTTCGCGCCGATAGCGAACATGCTGTGCTTACCGTGAGCGACACTGGCGTCGGCGTGCCCGAGTCCGAGCTGCCGCGTCTCTTCGAACGTTTTCACCGTATCGAGGGCTCAAAAGCCCGCACGCATGAAGGCTCCGGCATCGGACTCGCTCTCGTTCAGGAATTGGTCCGATTGCATCACGGCGAAATCGCCGCTACCAGCGAGCTAGGCAAAGGCACCACGTTCTCCATCGCCATCCCTTTTGGCACCGAGCAACCTCTCGCTTCCGGCACTCGCGTCAACTCCGACGACGGTCAAACGAGAACCGCCACACAATCCAAGATTTTTGCCGACGAAATGGCCGAATGGCTCCCCGAAGATCCCAGCGCGGTCGCCGCTGCTATGGGCGCCAATGCCCACGGCCGCGACTCAGAAATCCGCATTCTCATTGCAGACGACAATACCGACATGCGCGAGTACGTCGCCCGTCTCCTCGGCGCACGTTGGACCGTCGAAACCGTGTCTGACGGAGTCGCCGCTCTCGAATCGATTCAGAAGCACCGGCCAACCCTTGTCGTCACCGACGTCATGATGCCGCGCATGGACGGCTTCGAACTCCTGCGCGAGATTCGCAAAGACCCGGCGACGCGTCGAATTCCCGTTGTCATGCTCTCGGCGCGCGCCGGCGAGGAATCGCGCATCGATGGCCTGGAAGCCGGTGCCGACGACTACATCGTAAAACCCTTCACCGCCCGCGAACTCGTCGCCCGTGTTGCTGCACGGCTCGATCTCCATCGCCTCGGCACCCTCCTGGAAAAAGAACGATCCGCCATCGAGAGCCTCTTCGAACAAACTCCGGTCCCAATCGCGGTCCTAACCGGGCCCGATGTCGTCTACTCCATTGCAAACCAGGCATACCGAGAAGTGGTCGGCAATCGTGACGTACGCGGCAAGCCGATTCTCGAAGCGCTCCCCGAACTCAAGGGCCAGGGATTCGACACGTTGGCGCGTGAAGTCATGCGCACCGGCAAATCGTATGTCGGTCACGAAGCCCTCGTAAAACTTGATCGCAGATGTACCGGCCAACTCGAAGACACCTACTTCACCTTTATCTATTCACCCATCAGCGGTGAAGGCGGCGAGAATCATAGCGTCGCGGTCATCGCCACCGAAGTGACCGATCAAGTCCGCGCCCGCAAGCAACTCGAAATCCTCGCCAACGAAGCCAGCTCCGGCCAGGAGAAGTTTCGCCGTCTATCCGAGTCTCTCGACGCGGAAGTCCGCGCACGCACCGGAGAACTCGAGTCACGCAACGCCGAAAACGTGGAACAGGCAGACCAGCTCCGCGACCTCTCCGTCCGCCTTCTCAAAGCGCAGGACGACGAACGCCGACGTCTTGCCCGCGAACTGCACGACAGCTCGGGTCAGGTCTTGAGCGTCTTGAGCATGAATCTGGCAATGCTGGCGAGAAACGTCGGCAAGGTGGGACAAGAAGCCAAGAACGCCGATCTGATTCGCGAGAGCCTCGATATGGTCAGCCAGATCAGCCAGGACATCCGCACCACTTCTTATTTGCTCCACCCGCCGATGCTCGACGAAACCGGCCTTGCCGGCGCGCTCCGCTGGTACATCGACGGTCTCGTCGAACGCGGCGGCATCGACATCCGCCTCAACATTCCCGAGGATTTCGAACGTCAATCGCGCGAAGTCGAACTCGTCATTTTCCGCGTCGTGCAAGAAGCCCTGACGAACGTCCATCGCCACTCCGGCAGCAAGACCGCCGTCATCGACCTCAGCCGCGACGGCGACACCATCCGTCTCTCCATCCAGGATCAAGGCCGCGGCATCGCTCCAGAAAAGCTCGCCGCGATTCGCACCAAAGGCTCCGGCGTCGGCTTCCGAGGCATGAGCGAACGTGTCCGCCAACTCAAAGGCAGGATGCAAATCCAATCCGACAAAACGGGCACTCGCGTCGCCGTGACCCTGCCCGCGCAAGTCAAAACCGACTGATCGGTTCTACTTCGCCTTCCCATTCTCGTTCTTCTGAATAAAGGCGGCCACGTTGTCGTGCAGCGCCTTCAATGATGCCTGGTGTGCATACACCATGTGTCCCGACTCATAGAATTTGAATTCGATGTTGCTCTGTAGCTTCTGGGGAATCGGCAGATGCTGCATCTCGTACATTCCTTCAAAGAACGGCGTCGCCAGATCGAAATACCCCGCGTTCAGCAGCACCTTCAAGTTCGGGTTGTACTTCATCGCGATCGCCAGATCGATCATCACATTAGCGGTCTGCGGCAGCGCAAATGGCGTGCCCGGAGCCTGATGGAGCATATTCCACGCCGGAAAAACGTTCGCCTCGGGCTTGTATTCACGATTCTCGCCAAACTTCAGCTCTTTCCGCACATAGTCATTGAACGCCGAGACGTAAGCGGAACTGATCGCCGCCGATTGCGGATCGTACTCGGCCTCCCTGCTCAACGGATCAAACGAGGGGCCCGAGAACCTTGAGTCGAGACGCCCGGTCGTCATGTCACTGTCGTCTTGCAGGTTCTTCTCAAACTGCCCCGCGTTCACGCGCAGATCCGATTTGAGAATATATTCGACCGGCAAACCCGTGTAGTTATGCAACTTCTCCGCGATCGCTTTCCGTTCTTCAGGCTTCAACGAGGCACCCGCACCCAACGCAACGGCGTACTCGTTCATCGCGAAATGCTCGACTTCTTCCAACAATCCAGGCAGATCGCGCTGCCCTCCCGGCAACTTCTTGTGATACCACGCGGATGCCGCATACGTCGGCAATACCAGCTCATATGGCAAATCGACTCCGGGATTGAACTGCGGCGCATCCGCACTGGCATCGAAATTCAAAATCTGCGACAGCAAGATCACGCCGTTCAGATCGAGCGACTTTTCCGTCTCCAAAACATTCGCCAGCACGGCTGACCGCGTCGTTCCGTAGCTCTCGCCAAACACGTACTTCGGCGAATTCCACCGCCCATACTTCGCCAGAAACTGCACGATGAAATCCGCAAACGCCTCTCCGTCCGCGTCAATTCCCCAAAACGCCTTCTCTTTGTCCTTCCCCGCGATCCGGCTGAATCCCGTCCCCGGCGCATCGACAAACACAAGATCGCTCGCGTCCAGCAAACTGAACTCGTTGTTCACCACGGAATAAGGCGCCGCTGGCGTATGCGTGTCATCCGCGGTCACCACGCGTCGCGGCCCAAACGCTCCCATGTGCAGCCACACCGTCGAAGACCCCGGCCCACCGTTATACAAAAATGTCACCGGACGTGGCGCGCCCTTCGCGTCCGACTTCATGTACGCCACGTAAAACATGCTCGCCTGCGCCTGGAGCGACTTGTCGTTCGGATCGCGATTCTGCACCACATCGTCGTACCCCTTCGGATGCACCACGATCGTCCCCGCATACGCGTCGTAAGGAATCGCCACGCCGCCGATCGTCACCGATCCCTTCGAAGCCTGCTGCTCCGGCTTGAAGTCCGCCACCTTCGAAGCATCTTCCTTTTCGATCTCCGTCTTCACCACAGTCTTGTCGTCAGACTTGTCGCCCTTCGCCTGCCCACGCACCGCCGGCGCCGCAGCAATCAACGCAGCCGCTACAAAAATCCAAACCCGAGATCGAGCCATCAATCGCTCCTTCAAATTGTTTCAATCGACTCGGTCGTCGCCAACCCGAGCCGTCCCCTGAAGCCGCAGCAACTTACCTCGCCTAGCCTCCAGATGCAACGTTCGACGCACGAAACCAAATTACGCATCGCGGAGTCTCACTGGCAAGTGTACGGGCGCAGCACTGCTGCGCCCCATGCACGCACGTTCTCAAGAACTTGAGAGCGCACCTACGCCCAAACTCAGCTACAATCTGCCCGGTCTTAGGGGACCAGGCCAGAGCCCACATCGGCATCCAGGAGGAATCATGTCGTCTTCACGTCGAGAGTTCCTGATCGTCAGCGGTGGCACTCTCGCCGCAACCGCACTCCATCTGACATCACCCTCGTCGATGCGCGCCAACCCTCTCGGTCGCCCCATCGGCCTTGAGCTCTACACCGTCAACGCCGAACTCGACAAAGACTACGAAGGCACCCTAAAAAAAGTCGCCGAAGTCGGCTACACCGAAATCGAAGCCGGCGTCTCGGCCAAGCGCTCCGCCGCCGACGCAAAGAAAGCCTTCGACGCCGCCGGCCTCAAATGCCATTCCATCCACATGGGCATGGGCGGCATCGAAGAAGCCATCCCTTACGCCAAAGAAGTCGGCGCCAAATACGTGATCTCCTCTGTCACCTTCCCCGCCCCTCCGAAGCCCGCCGCCGATGGAAAAATCGACATGAAAGCTCTCTTCTCCCAACTCTCTTCTTTCACGCTCGACGACTACAAACTCATCGCCGCCCGCTGCAACGATATGGGCAAGAAGGCGAAAGACGCCGGCCTTCAGTTCGGCTACCACAATCACAACTTCGAATTTAAGCCGCAGCCCGGCGGCGGCTACGGATACGACGTCATCCTCAAAAACACGAATCCCGAACTCGTCACCTTCGAACTCGATTGCGGCTGGATGGCTGCCGCAGGCCACGACCCCGCCGAGTACCTCACCAGGCATTCGAATCGCTACAGCCTGCTCCACATCAAAGATTTCCACCCAACTTCCGCTCCATCCACCGGCCTCGCCGAAGCCGATCGCCCCAAGCCCGCCGAACTCGGCCGCGGCCATATCGACTACAAGCCCATTTTCGCCGCCGCGAAAAAAGCCAACATCGAGTATTACTACGTCGAGCAGGAGCCGCCCTTCACCACCACTCCCGCTCTCGAAGCCATCAAAATCGACTACGATTATCTCCACGCCATGGCGTGAGAAAATTCCGGCGCTAAAATAATCGGAATGACCGCACCCACAATCCGTCGTCTCGCCTCGATCAAAGACGTATCCGCGTTCCAGGAATATCTGCGGACTCTAAATCTCAATCTCCCCTGCGATCCTAAAATCGACAGCGCGGACTCGTCTCTCCTCGAACCCGTGCAACGTGGCGACGTAAAGATCGGCAATCGAATCGCCATCAACCCCATGGAAGGCTGGGACGGCACCGCCGACGGCAATCCCACCGACAACACCGTCCGCCGCTGGCAGCGCTTCGGTCAAAGCGGCGCCAAACTTATCTGGGGCGGCGAAGCCGCCGCCGTCAATCACGCCGGCCGCGCCAATCCCAATCAAGTCGTCGTCGCCCCACACACGCGCGCCGGCCTCGCCAAAATGCGCGCCGCTCTCATCGACGAGCACAAGCGCGCGATGGGCAGCACCGACGGACTCGTCATTGGCCTCCAACTCACCCACTCCGGCCGCTACTGCCGCCCCAATGCCTCCAACAAACCCGAGCCGCGCATCCTCTATCGCCACCCGATCCTCGACGCGCGCCTCAAGCTCGACTCCAACTATCCCGTCCTCACCGACTCCGAAATCGACGGCATAATCGAAGACTTCCACCGCGCCGCACGCATCGCCGCCGACCTCGGCTTCGATTTCGTCGACGTCAAACACTGCCACGGCTACCTCGGCCACGAATTCCTCAGCGCCCGTTCGCGCGAAGGCAAATACGGCGGCTCATTTGAAAATCGCACCCGCTTCCTCCGCGAAATCGTCGCAGGCATAAGACGCGACAATCCTCAGCTAAAAATCGGCGTCCGCCTCTCCGCCTTCGACACCGCTCCATTCCATCCCGATCCCGCGCTCTCGACTCCCGGCAAACCCGGCCCCGGCAAACTCGAAGCAAATTCGAACGCGCGAACGATTCCCTACCAATGGGGCTTCGGCGCCAACGAAAAAAATCCCGCCGACTACGACCTCACCGAGCCAATCCAATTTCTCTCGCTCATGGAAAAACTCGACATCACCCTCGTCAACCTCACCGCCGGCAGCCCCTACTACAACCCTCACATCCAACGCCCCGCCCTCTTCCCTCCATCCGACGGCTACCAACCACCCGAAGATCCACTCGTCGGCGTCGAGCGCCAGCTCCGCGTCACGCGCGAGCTAAAACAACAATTCCCCAACCTCATCATCACCGGCACCGCCTACAGCTATCTCCAGGATTTCCTCCCCAACGTCGCGCAAGCCGCCATCCGCGAAGGCTGGGTCGACCTCGCCGGCCTCGGCCGCATGGTTCTCTCATATCCCGCAATCCTGCTCGACGCCGCCCGCGGTAACGCTCTTCAGCACAAACTCGTCTGCCGCACCTTCAGCGATTGCACCACCGCCCCGCGCAACGGTCTTCCATCGGGTTGCTACCCGCTCGACGCCCACTACAAAAATTCTCCGATGATGGCGCAGCTAGCCGCCGTCAAAGCCGCCGCAAAACCGAAGGCCAGCGCGTAAACTAAAAACATGACGATCGAATCCCTCATCAAGCGAAAAAAGCCCCGCCGCAAAATCGAAGGCATCGCCGCCGCCCTACTCCCCTACGACAACAACGGAAAAATCGCCGTCGACGAATTCCAAAAACACCTCGCCGCCACCCACAAAGCCGGCCTGCAAAACGCCGTCAACATGGACACCGGCTACGTCAACTACCTCTCCAACGATGAAAAATCCGATGTCCTCCGCTGGACCCGCGAAGCCCTCGGCCCCAACGCGCCTTTCGTCGCCGGCGCCTACATCGAGCAGGACCAAGGCGACGACATCGTCGCCCTATACCGCCGCCAAATGAAAGCCATCACGGAATACGGCGGCACGCCCATCCTCTTCCAAACCCGCCGCCTCCACGGAAAATCCAACGCCGAAAAAGCCGCCGTCTATCAAGCCGCCGCAAAAGGACACGCTTCAGTCCTCGCCTTCGAACTCGGCCAGATGTTCGCCCCCAACGGCGAAATCTTCGACGACGACATGTTCCGCCGCCTCCTCGACATTCCCGAAATCAAAGGCATGAAGCACTCCTCCCTCGATCGCCTCATCGAACTAAAGCGCCTCGACGCCCGCGACAAACTCCGCCCCGACTTCCGCATCTACACCGGCAACGATCTCGGCATCGACATGATCGAGTACGGTTCGGACTACCTCCTCGGCCTGGCCACCTTCGCCCCCGAAAAATTCGCCGAGCGCGACCAACTTTGGGCAACCGACGATGAAAAATACTTCGCCCTCTCCGACGCACTCCAATATCTCGGCAACGTGGCCTTCCGCGCCCCCGTCCCCGCCTACAAACATTCCGCCGCCGCCTTCCTCCAAATCACCAAACGCATCTCCACCGGCCGCACCCATCCCCAAAGCCCCACCCGCCCCGCATGGGACCTCGGCATGATGCAAGACTGCGCCCGCCGCCTCAGCCTCTAACACATCGCGATCATTTTGGAGTGCGGCACTCCCATGCCGCTCTTGAGGTGTAACCAACTCCGTCCAATCGTTCGGAGACACCACGGTCGTGTAGGGGCGCAGCCCGCTGCGCCCCAGCTTGCCCGGACGTAATCCGCACCACGCTCTGTTTTTTCTTGGTTTTACTTCTCGCGCAGAACAGCCCTAAACATCATTCGTCTTAAATCTCTCAATCAACTTCGCACACCCTCTCACCGTAATCGCCATCATCGTCAACGTCGGATTCTGGCAAGCCGACGACACAAAGCTCGCCCCATCCATCACAAACAAATTCTTCACATCATGCGTCTGGTTAAACGGCGTCAATACCGACTTCTTCGGATCATTCCCCATCCGCGCCGTCCCCAACTCATGAATCGCCATCCCCGGCATCTCGGTCCGCGCCTGCATCTTGATATTGATCGCGCCCGCCGCCTCCAGCATCTCGGCGCCCTGCGCTGCCGCATCTTCCATCAACGCTTTCTCGTTGTCGCCATGCGTCATCGAAATCCGCAGCGCCGGAATGCCCCACACATCCTTCAGTGTCTTGTCGATCTCGATGTAGTTGTCCCACCGCGCAAGCGACTCGCCAAACGCTCCGATGCCGATCGTATAGTGGCCTTGTTTCACAGCGTTTTTGTACACCGCGCCGTACCCACCGGCCCCGAAATTGAACACTGCGTCGCCCGATCCCTGATACCCATAGCCGCGAATAAAATTCGCCGATTTCTTCACCGACGGCGAATTCCGGAATCGCGGAATGTAAATCCCATTCGGCCGGTCCGGCTCATTCGCGTTCGGCTTCTCGTTCATGTTCGGTAACTCGCCGCCCGCTCCGCCGCCCGTCACGTGGTCCATCAAATAGTGCCCCAGCGCCCCGCTCGAATTCGCCAACCCGTTCGGATATTCCCGCGTCGTTGAATTCAGCAAAATGCGCGTCGACTCCAGCGCCTGCGCGCACAAAATCACCGCCTTCCCGCGCACTTCCTTCACCTCGCGCGTCATCCGGTCCACGAACGTCACGCCCGTCGCCTTATTCGAACCGTTGTCCATGTTCACGTGCGCCACAACCGCATTCGTGATCACCGTGCAGTTCCCCGAATTCTGCGCGTCCGCCACCGTCGTAAACGGGCTGCTGAAATACGAAAATGTCCGGCACCCTCGCTCGCACGGCCCGCAATAATGACAAGCGCTCCGCCCGTTCTGCGCCTTCGTCAACACCGCAGCCCGCCCGATCGTCACCGTCCGGCCGAACTTCGCCTTCACCTTATCCCGCAGCAAAATTTCGCCGCAACTCATCTTCATCGGCGGCAAAAACTGCCCGTCCGGCAGCATCTCATTCCCTTCCGCCGCTCCCGTGATCCCTACATACTTCTCCACGATGTCGTAAAATGGCGCCAAATCCGCATACGAAATCGGCCAATCGACGTCGTACCCATCGCGACTCGCCGCCTTGAAATCGTTGTCGCTCAACCGGTAACTCTGCCGCCCCCAAACGAGCGACCTTCCGCCCAACACACGTAACCGTTGCCACGTAAATGGCTTGTCCTCGGGCGTGCTGTACGGATTCTCCAAATCATTCACGAACCACGTGTAGTTGTATTCCATGCACGCATAGCACTGCTTCTGAATCGGCCTCGTGCGCGCGATTTCCGGATCGTGATCGCGATACTTCAACTTATACGCAGGTGTGTGCTCCGTGAATTCCGCCGGAGTCACCGCTCTCCCCGCTTCCAGCAGCGCCACTTTCAATCCCGCTTCAGACAATTGTTTCGCCGCCCACCCGCCCGTCGCGCCAGAGCCCACCACAATCGCATCGTACGTCTTCGTCAACGGATCATCTGCAAAGCTGAACAAGCTCACTTGTGGCTCCCCTCGGCGTGGTCACAACCCTGATAAACCCCGTGCGTAAAATTGTCGTCTCGCCCCAACTCTTTCATTCCAATCTGCGACGTGTAATACGCCACTCCGATGTGCGTCTTAAGCTGCTCAAAATTCGTGAATCCCGGGTCAGCGCCCGCCGCCTCACCCGTCCACGTGCTTCCCGCCAACGGATACGCCATCGAGTGCAGCAAATCATCCTGATCTTCGCGCGACAAATACCGAAATGAGTTTTTGTATTTCCGCATGCTCTCGCCATCGATATAAGCGAGATTCCCCAAAAAGCTTTTCTGATTCTCGTGCGTCTCCGCCGCCATCACCAGATCAATATATCGATTCACCAGCGCCTCTTTCGCGCCCGGCGTATCCGTCGCCGGAATGATCAAATCGCTCAAAATAATCAGCGTCTCGTTCTGATGCTCATCCAAAAACACCGGCTTCCAATTCGCCACCTTCAACTCATCCGACGCATCCACCCCCCGCTGCGCCGGCGTTAATTCCGACTTCTCCTCCGCCTTCGCTGTCGCCCCCTGTTTCGCTGACGCCAACCCCGGCGTCAAAGCCGCCGCCGCCCCGCCAAGCACGCTCGCCCGCAACATTTCTCGTCGTTTCATGAACGCTCCCCCGGAACACAGCAACGCGTCGCTCTTACGCAACGCGCCCCAACACCGCCCGAAAGTCTACCTCAACCGCAACCGAAAATCGGACGCGAACTAGATCGCGAACACATCAGTTAATTGACAGAACGATTTCCCCTCCATTCCTCCCGTGACCTCATCCCGTCTTGCCCTAAAGGCTTTAGGGGTACTTCAATCTACAAAGACGCGACAATCCTGATTACGTTTCCACGTGTCCCTTCGCACGAAAACCGCTGGGCGGAATAGTGCCAGGCGCGCCTCACTTCCTAATTTTCTTGCCGACAATTACATCCGAAACCCTGTGGCAATCTCACGTCAGCTTGTTCAACCATCGGCTCACCGCGTTTAATCCAGCTTGTACTAGGTTGCTGTCACGAACGTCGGCCCACCATTGACTATCGTGCTCTACATAGAAAAAGTTCGATGCTTCCGCTTTTGCCATGGCGAGTTTCAGCGGCAGCGCCGGATCGACGGGTTTGGCATCCCCAGCTTCCGCAAGTTGTTTCAGCATGCGCTGCTGCCCCTGGAGATCGAGTACGGAGATCGGCGAATGGCAATACGGGCATGCCGAATTGACCTGAAGGTTCACGGTGGCGCCGCAACTGGAGCACCGCACCTCCTGAATGCTTGCGCGAAGATTCTGAATTTCCTGGAGCGAAAGCGGTCGAATAAAGTTCCTTTCCTTCAGGAAATCAAGAAAGCTAATGAAGTGGCCGTGCTCGCTTGGACATTTCCAGTACACAAAATGCTCGTTGCGGGCCATGTCGTGCGCCAGCGTTAGGCCGGATCCGCATCTTGGACACTTGAGCTGGTCGGCAAACGTCGGTTTGGGTGCGGAGGAATGCTCCCCAATGTACTTCATCAACTGGAGGGTCGACGCGGAAGTCAGGCCTAACTCTTCGTGGCGGTTGAACCAGAAAGCCTGGCAAGGCGGACAGACATCAACGGTGAATTGATTTCCGAGGCGTGCGGCCAGTTTCCAGTCGGTCATCACCGTCATGCAGTTGGGACAATTCATGTTGGTCGACCCATTCTTCGCCGAGTATATCGGACACGACGCCCCCGTTCAGCGGCTTTCACGGAATTTGTGCCGCAAACAAAAAGCGCGCCCGGCGTACTGCCGACCGCGCTCCGTTTTCTGAGTTTCGCTTTTCGAGTTTCGTCGCTTACTGCTGCGGTCCATTCTCCGCAATCGCCGACCCCGCCACTACGATCTCCACGCGCCGGTTCAGCTGCCGTCCCGCCGCCGTATCGTTCGAAGCCACAGGCTTGTCCTTGCCAAACCCGTGCGCTGAAATCGTATCCGGCTGCACTCCCTGCGCCACCAGATACTCACGCACCGTATTGGCACGCCGCTCCGAAAGCGTGAGGTTCATCGCATCGCTTCCAACGCTGTCCGTATGTCCATCAACTTCCAGCGTCAACCCCGGATGCGAAATCAAAATTCCCGAGATCTTCGCCAGCTTTTCCTTCGCGCCCGGCTTCAACGTGTACTGCCCGAAGTCGAACAACACGTCCGACATATTCACGATCAGCCGCCCAGCCTCTTCCTTCGTCTCCAGCACCTGATTCAATTGCGCACGAAGCTGCTCACGCAACCGCGCCTTCTCAACCTCAGCCGCCGCAACCTGCTGTTGCGCCTGCTGCGCAGCCGCGGCTGCCGCCGCATCCGCCGCCTGCTTCTGTTCCAACGCGCGTTGCGCATCCGCATCCGACTGCGCCTTCGCCTCTTCCGCAGCTCGTCGTTGCCGATCCGCTTCCGCAGCCTGCGCCGCCGCATCCGCCTCTCGTGCAGCCGCCGCCGCACGCGCATCCGCCGCCTGCTGATCTTCAATCTTCCGAATCGTGATCAGCCGCGCGTCTTCCGCTGTCTGCGCCGCGTCGCGCGAATTCTGCGCCACCGTCTTCTTGTTCGTCGCCCGTCCGCCGTACTCGTCTTCCGCGTTCTGCAAGCTGATCTTTGCCCGCTGCAAAGCATCCGGTGCCCACGTCGCGGCGCCAACCCACTCGGCGATCCGCACCGCGTTCCGTGCTTCATACAGCTCCAGCGGCGTCTTCCGGTCCGGCGTATACGGCGTAATCTGCGAACGATCAACGTTCAGCACATACTGCCCGCGCTCCAGCAACTCGTAGTGCACGTTGATCGGCTCGATCGTTCCCACCGTCTTGTCGCTCACCACGTTTTCCATCACCACCACGTTGCTCGGCTGCGTCACCGCAAAATACGGCTCCGCCGTGATGATCAATCCAAATGTCTGCAAATCCGTCGTCACTTCCATCGAGCTATGGTCGCCGCCATTCAGCAGCACTTCGCCCAAATTCTTCGGCCGTCCCTCCGGCGTCACCGCCCATAACACATACGTCAAATACTCCGGCCCATACTGCGTCGCCGCGCTCATCTTCTCCATGCGCGCCTTGATCTCAATTCTTCCCTGCTTGCTGTTCACGCTGACTTCGCCGCGCGCTTCCGGCATCAAGTCCGTCCCGCGAAAATCCACCTGCGTCGATCCGCTGCGATGTTGGTAGTTGATCGCACGCGTCGTGTGCTCCACGACCGTCACCTTGTAAATCACTTTTCCGTTCGCGTCGTGATCGACGACAACTCCCTGCTGCGTTTCCTGCGGTTGCTGCGCTCCGTAAGCCGCTGTTCCGCCGAACAGCAAAAACGCCGGCAACACAATCCAAGCCGCGCGCACTTTGCGGCTCTGGCCTTCAACACTCTTGGTCATATTGAATTTCATCTCGGGCTCCTCTCGCTGGTTCAGTGGAGAAAAACTTGGTTCGAACTGTGGGTTGCGGGCTCGCTCAAGCCATCCTAGGCACCGGCTACAGCGGCGATTCCCGCCGCTTACATCTTTCGCTAGAACAACCTACTCAGCCATCAGGCGAAGACAGGACACCACCCGCTGAAATCCCTGATATCAGTCTGGAACACACGCGCGGTTCGCACACAAGAGTGGCAACCCAACACACTCGATACACCCCATCGCAATTCCGACAATTTCCTACAGTCTTCCATGTATCCAAGTCCTACGGCCGTCCGCATTTCGATTTCTAATTCACGAAAACATCAAGGTGCGTTTTCATCCTGAGCGTAGCGAAGGATCTCAGCTGTAAGCCCCGTCACCCACCGCACACCGGTTCAATCTCAAGCGGGCACACCGCTAATTAAACCAACCCCGCTCCGACTTTAAATTCCGAGGTCGGCTTCCAATTTCCATTTTCCAATTTCCATTTTCCTGTCCTAAGATGGCTCGCCATGTCCACTCAAATGAACCGCCGCAACTTCATTATCGCCACCGGCTTCACCGCCCTCGCCTCCACCCGCGTCCTGGGCGCCAACGACACCCTCCGCATCGGCATCATCGGCGCCGGCGGCCGCATGGGCGCCCTCCTCGAAGCTGCAGACCGCGCGGGCGGCCACCAGATCGTCGCCGTCAGCGACGTTTACGCCCCGCGCCGCGAAGCTGTCAAAAATCGCGCCACCGGTTCCGGCGCCACCACGCACGTCAACTACAAAGAAGTCCTCGACCAAAATCTCGACGCCGTCCTCATCGCCGCTCCCGACCACTGGCACGTTCGCATGGCCTCCGACGCCCTCGCCTCCGGCAAAGATGTCTACCTCGAAAAGCCCGTCACCCACACGCTCGAAGAAGGCGCCGTCCTCACTAAAGCCGTCCGCTCCAGCAAACACATCCTCCAGTGCGGCATGCAGCAGCGCAGTTGGCCGCACTTCCGCGACGCCGTCGATTTAATCCAAGGGGGCAGCCTCGGCCGTGTCATTCAAGTCCGCACCTACTGGTGGCAAAACTACCAACCGCACGGCCCGAAACAAGTCGTAGACACAGCGGTCCTCGACTGGAAGCAGTGGCTCGGCAACGCCCCCGATCAGCCCTTCAGCGAAGACAAATTTTTCATCTGGCGCCAGTACTGGAATTTCGGTGGCGGCTCCATGACCGATCTCTTCACTCACTGGATCGACGTCGTGCATTGGGCGATGAAATCGGACGAGCCGCGCGCCGCGATGATGCTCGGCGACAAATATGTCTTCGAACATTGGGATTGCCCCGATACACAACAAGCCGCTCTTCGCTATCCCGGCTTCGACGTCGTCTATGAAGGCACCTTGTCATCATCCATCGACGACGGCGGCCTCGAATTCCGCGGCACTGAAGCCACCCTGAAAATCACCCGCAACGGTTTCACCGTCTGGCGCGAAGGCGTCCCCGGCAATCTCAATCCCGTCATCAAAGCCGAGAGCTTCCGCGACGGCACCTACAACCACATGGAAAATTTCTTCGACTGCGTCCGCACTCGTAAAGAACCCAACGCTCCGGTGGAAACAGGAGTCTCCGCCGCCCGCGCCGGCCACATCGCCAACCTCGCCTACCAACGCAACACCCAAATCACCTGGCCACCCAAATCGTAGGCCGAACCGCGCCTGCATCCAGCTTCGAGCATTTGTTGTCCGGGGGCGCAGCACGCTGCGCCCCATGTCCGCACGATGTACGCCTGATGATGGCCTTTGGGTGCCGCACCCTTAGCTTTTCAAGGGTGCGGGTTTAGACTCATCTCCACCCATCCTTTTACATCAATCGCACTTCCAACATCGCGTAATCCACTTTCACGTTGTTCCCAAAAGAGAAGAGAGGGCCGCGAATCGCGCCCCTCTCTTCTTGCCTTTGCTTTCGACTTTCAACTATCGACTGTCGACTTCTTCTCCTCAGTGCGGCCGCCCACCCTCCGGATGCCCGCCACCGCCGCCGCCTCCCTGAGGTCGCGGCGCCTGATGCTGCTCCATGTGCGTCTGCTGCTGCGTATGGTGCGTTTCCATCTTCTGCGTCTGTTG
>DATAMU010000852.1:0-2909 GCA_036266605.1 Candidatus Acidiferrum sp.
CAAACGCCGACTCCTAACCGAACGGTCCAACGCGATTGCCCAAGCTTAAAGCATTCAAATGGACGAATATCCCCCTTGACAAATCCCCCCAATCTGCTATTCTGTCTTGGTATATTTTTCCGACCACTTTTGAACCACACCAAACCGGCACTCGCCGGTTTTTGAATTTTAGGCCCCCTAGAACCTTCTGATTCAAAACGACTTGCGCACTCCCGTTTCCCATAGATTTGTAACCATCTCATTCCAAATGGGTTCCACACTCTTTCCAAAAACATAGGGGTATACCCTCTTGCTCCGAACAACGGACGGCGCGCAGGGAAGATCCGCAGACAGCGCACGCAGGCAGTCCACGCCTCCAGCCCGAGATGGAAAACAAAATCGTCGGAAGGGCCCAGCTTCAGCCCGAGATGGAAAACGAGATCGTCAGGAGGGCACGGCTTCAGCCGTGCCGAAAACGGAACATAGAGAGGGGCTTTAGCCCCTGAGGTCAAAACGTAGCCCTAAAAGAAGAGAAGCAGCTAGGCTTTGGGGCCTAACTGCTTCCCGGGGTGTGTCCTCGAAGTGGTTAGTTACAAGTATAGATGCACCTTCGCGCCTCTGCGTTACTGTTACATGAAAATTTTTGCGAACTATTTAAAGACAATAAAATCAACAATGTGACACGCATGTTTCAGGACTGCGGATCCGTCAAGAACGAATCCAAGCCGCCACCAGCGCGTTGCGATCGCCCAAACGCCGGTCAGCCTCAAACCCCAGCTGCGTCCGCCATGCCTGCACGGTAGCCCAGCTCCACCAGCTCCCGCGCCAGCCGTGCCAGCGGCATCCCAACCACATTGAAATAGCACCCTTCGATCCGCGGAATGAACCGTCCAGCTCGCCCTTGGATCGCATACGCGCCGGCCTTATCAAACGGCTCGCCCGTCGCAAGGTAATCCTCGATGTCCTCGGGAGTTAGCATCGAAAACTGTACTCGCGTCGCTTCGACAAAACTCCGCCGCTCCACATCCGGCAGCCGAACCAGCGACACCCCCGTAATCACCGAATGCGTCACGCCCGACAGCGACTGCAACATCTGCCGCGCATCCTCAGTCGTCCGCGGCTTACCAAGAATTTGCGTGCCAACCAGCACCGCAGTATCCGCAGCGATCACAATCGCCGGCCCGACCGATCGCGCCGCAACGAGCTCGGCCTTGGCATCGGCCAGCCGCTGCACCATCGCCTCCGCCGTCTCTCCCGGAATCGGCGTCTCATCAATCGCCGAGGACACCACCGTGAACGCATACCCAGCGTTGTGGAGAATCTCCGCCCGCCGCGGCGAAGCCGACGCCAATATAAGTTTGCTAGTCACAACGTGCACAGCGTACATCAACACGCCGCACCGAAACAGCTGTGCCAACGGTCAGTACCGCTGGTTCAAATCTGATTCGGCGAAATCGCCGTGATCCCGAGGTAACGATCGAAGTCAGCGGCATTCAGAGTGAGGATGTGATTCACCTTGTGAACGATCATGATGGCAACCAGTCGGGCATCGTGTACTTGTACGCCGGAAACCTTGTGTTCAACCACGATCCTTCGCCATTCACCGTAAACACTCTCATTCTCGGACAACAAGCTCATTCCTGTCTCGATGGAATGCACTTCCTTCTCTGCTTCTGCGATCGTTAACCCGAAACCATTCCGCGTGGCAGGACGAGTCATTACGTTCCAGAACTCTGCGATATTTTGATGCGCAAAATGGAGGTTCGAGCCCTGCGCTGCAAGGCGAGAAATAGCGCCGCTCACCGCTTGATGCTGAGGATCGAAACGACGGCTGAGGCGCAGCAGAATGTTCGTATCAACGAGACACGAAACAATTGCCATCTAGTCGTGGTCCTGATAAATCCAATCGCGAGAGATTGTTTCGGGCAGTGGTGGAATTTTGTCGGAAAATTGCGCGAGTGAATCAATCCACAGTTGAATCTCAGCCGAGGAGCGGGGGGTGTGGTTGTTCGGATTTTGGACCTGCTGCGCCAAAAGCTCCTGAACATAGACTTCTACCTGCTGACCGCGAGCCTTGGCCTGGGCGGCGATTTCATCCGGTATTTTGACGGTTACTTCCACCAGAAAAATGTAGCACGAAACCCAAGCTCTTAGGTTACGTCGGCAAAGAAATTGGCCAGCGAGGCACTGGGCGGGATGGGAGTCAGCTACAAGACTACCGATTCCTGATATTCGCCGAATTGGGTCCGCAGCGTGTCGGAGATTTCGCCGACGGTGGCGTGGGATTCTACGGCGGTGAGAATAGCGGGGACTAGGTTTTCACTGCTGGCGGCGCGGCGCGCGAGTTCGTCGAGTGCGGATTTCGTGCGGGCGGCGTCGCGTTTTGCGCGCATCGCTTTCAGGCGGGCGACTTGGTCGCCTTCGATTCTCGGGTCGATACGCAGCGTCGGCACGGGGTTTTCCTTTTCCGCGATGAAATCGTTCACGCCGACGACGATCTGCTCTTTCTTCTCTACCGCGCGCTGAAATTCGTACGCGGCTTTCTGAATTTCGCCTTGCACGAATCCGGATTCGATCGCACGCAACATGCCGCCCATCGCATCGATTTTCTCGATGTAAGCAACCGCGCCGCGTTCGATCTCATTCGTTAGAGTTTCGATCGCGTAAGACCCCGCAACCGGATCAATCGTGTTGGTCACGCCAGTTTCATGCGCGATGATTTGTTGCGTGCGCAGCGCAATCAGCGCCGCATCTTCCGTCGGCAATGCCAGCGCTTCGTCGAGCGAATTCGTGTGCAGCGATTGGCATCCGCCGAGCACTGCCGCCAGCGCCTGAATCGCCACGCGCACAATATTATTTTCCGGCTGCTGCGCCGTCAGCGACGAACCTGCCGTCTGCGCATGAAAACGCAGTAGCAACGAGCGTGGATC
>DATAMU010000853.1:0-13344 GCA_036266605.1 Candidatus Acidiferrum sp.
CCGCCTCAACGCTTCTTCGTTCAGGTGCCGCTCGATGGCGATGGATGTGATATCAGCGGCGTTTTCGATGAGTTCGAGATCGGCATCGTTCGGATTCCGCACTTCTTTGGAAAGTATTGCGAACGTTCCGAGTGGTTTGCCTTTGCTCGAGAACAGCGGGCGGGACCACACCGACCTCGTCCCGAACGGCGTCATGCGGTCCCGGTAGTCGTCCCAACCCGCGTCAGCGAGTATGTCTGGCACGTAGATCGGCTGCCGCCGGTAAATCGCTGTGCCACATGAGGCGCCTTTCGGCCCGATTGCCGTGTTTCCCACCTGTGTCGCAAATCCCGGCAGGCTCGGCGCCGCTGCGCAGTAGAGAGATTTCCCTTCTTCGTCGGGGAGCCAAATCGTGCACGCAATCTCTTTATTCTGGGACTCAATCAAGCGTGCGATAACGCTCAACACCTCCGGCAGCGCGGCGCTCGCCGAAATGAGTTTGAGAATATTGAGTAAGGGTCCTGTTTCCATGGCACACCGGTTTACCTATCAGGTTCGGCCAACGGAGCATCAGGCGTTCTCGCGGCTGCCCCCTGCTTGTTTACGTGAAGAAAATGGCACCGCGGTCCATTTACAAGATGCGCGTCAGCACAATTAGACGCAACTTTTTCTCATTGGCGATCAGGCTTTTGCAGGCTTTTGCAGGCTTTTGCAGGCTTTTGCAGCCTATCGAGCAGGATAAAGCTGATACACCATCAGATATACGATGACACCCGTGATGCTCACATAGAGCCACAGTGGTAGTGTCCAGCGCGCGATCAATCGATGCTTGTCGAATCGCTCGAGCCATGCGCGCCGCAGCGTGATGATAATCATCGGCACGATCACCGCCGCCAACACCGTGTGCGTCAGCAACAGCGTGAAGTAGACCGGCCGAATCCACCCTTGCCCCTGAAACGCGACATGCCCGACGCGATAGTGGTAGGCCAAATAGGAAACTAAAAACGCCGTCGACGTGAAAAATGCCGCGATCATGAACGCCTTGTGCACTGCAATCTTCCGCGCCCGAATCGCAACATACCCGCACGTCAGTAGCACCGCGCTAGTCCCGTTCAACGTCGCATTCAGCGCTGCATGCGAAAACATTTAGATCGCCACCTCGCCGCGAATGTCCGTGTCGCGAATATCCGTGTAGGGGCGCAGCACTGCTGCGCCCCAGCTTGCCCGGGCGTCAACATCCATCACAATCTGTCGTTTCCGGATTTTCGCTGTCGAACCGGTGCGGTCCATCACCGCGGAATCTTGTCGTAAACCATGAATCCCAGCAGCAGCGGAATATGCATCACCGTCGCGTGCATCAACCACTTCGCGCGCACGTTGGTCCGCTGCGACGCTGCCCACACGCAAACTTGCAGCAACCCAAGACTAACCACCAGCGAGCCGAAGAAATACATCATCCCCGTAAGCCCAAGGACTGACGGCAACAACGACACGCCGATCAATCCAACCGCCGTCCAAATGATCTGCCGAAACGTCCGCGTCCCTTCCGGATCAACCACCGGAAGCATCTGGATTCCCGCGCGCGCATAGTCTTCGCGATACATCCACGCAATCGCGTGAAAGTGCGGAAATTGCCACAAAAACAAAATCCCGAAAAGCAGCCACGCTCCGCGATCGAGCGAACCCGTCGCCGCCACCCAGCCAATCATCGGCGGAATCGCCCCTGGAAACGCGCCAACGAATGTCGCCCACACCGTCCGCTTCTTCAGCGGCGTATAGGCAAACAAATATCCAACGCAGGTGGCAACGCCAAGCGCCGAAGCCAGCCATCCGGCAACGACATATAGCGCAATCGCACCGGCCACGCTGAGCACAATCCCAAACGCCAGCGCCTGCCCCGGCTGCAAGACACCGCTCGGCAGCGGCCGCGAAGCTGTCCTTCGCATGTAACGATCCGACTCACGCTCGATGTAGTGGTTCAGCGCCGCCGTGCCCGCCGCGATCAGCATCGTGGCAAACACCGTTTGCAGCATGTGCAGCCAATTCACCGGCCCGCGGGCGCCCATGTAGTACCCGGCGGCGGTGGTGATCAATACAAGGAAGGAAACGTCAGGCTTGGTCAGCGCAACGTAAGCGCCCGCGCGCGATCGCGACGATAACGTCATTTCGGTCGTGCGCGCTGTGCTCACTAAACCGCAACCTGCCTCGGCTCATGCGCTGCCACCGTGCCGCGCCGCGGCACTAGGCGAAACGTCATCAGCACAACAAGAATCGAAAACGCGAACAAGATCGCTCCGACCACCGTGTGCGTTACAGTCAGCCAAATCATCACCGGCATCGGCCGCGCCGCGCCAACTGTCGCCAGCCGCGACCAATACGCTCCGAATCCGAGCAAAAACTGAATCCCGAAGATCGAATGCAACAGCATCCTCGCCTTCGTCATCTCCGGCGAGTTGCCAAACCGCTTGCGCATCGCTGCTGCCGTCCAGATCACCACTCCCAAAACGGCAAGCGCTCCGACCATATGGGGCCAGATTGGAATTTCCTGATGCCGGAATCCCGCGCCCACCACCACCTGCAAAAAGATCACTTCGGCATTCCCAATCGTGATCGCGTGGATCGACGGCGACCCGCTATCGCTCAACTGCGGCCGTTCCGTCATCCACCACTTGCTTGTGAACACCGCGATGCCCAGCAGCGCCCCAAACATGATCTGCCCAAAGCACGCATGCAGCACCGGCAGCCAATAGTGAAGCAATTGCCGCACCACTTCGCCGCCCAGTATCGCCTGCACCACGATGCCGCCGATCGCAATCACGCTGAACCAGCGCAGCCATCGCCGTTCGTCCTTCATCCAGATCAGAATCGTTTCGATAATCACCAGCACGCCCAGCACGCCCGCGATCACGCGGTGCGAATGCTCAAAAAACGCGCCGCCTTCCAGCATGCTCAGCGTCGGGAACCACGTCCCAAACGACTTCGGCCAGTCCGGCACCGACAGCGCCGCATCGTTCGACGTCACCAGTGCGCCCGCGACAAACAGCAAAACCGTCCACGCCACAATGAAATTTGCGAATCGATGAACCAACGGATTGTACTTGGATGTCATAAGTCAAAACTCTCGCCGAAAATTATACCTCAGCCGCTACGCCAGCGAGGAATGTCCGAACGGGCCCGCAGTAGTTTTGTCAGCGTCAAAAATGCCGCCAAATTCCGTGCCGCCAAATTCTTCAAAAATTGTGTACGGGCGCAGCATTGCCTTGCCCTGAGCTTCGAAGGGTGCGCCCCAACTTGCCCGGCCGTAACCCCTTCAGATTCCGCACTTACGAAAGTGTGTGAAAACGCCCGACTTCAATCACTTTAGAATGAACACTTACAAGAAAACCGGGGGGCCCCGATCGAACCGACTCGATTCAATTCACAAACGAATTCGGCGCTTGCGCGGCGAGCGGCGCGAAATTCTTCGGCGGAGCTTCCACGCCCGCAGCCTGCAAAACCAGGCTCTTCAATGCCTCGATAAAGATCGGCGAATCGCCGACCGCCGGCATCATCCGGAACCGCTCGATGCCAGCCTTCTTCGCATCCGCACGCGCCTCGATGTTGATCTCGTGCAGCGTCTCGATGTGCTCGGTCACGAACGAAATCGGCACGACCAGCATTTCTTTCACGCCTTCGTGCCCCAATCGGTCGATTGTCGCCGTCAGCGGCGGTTGCAGCCACTTCGCCGGCCCAACGCGGCTCTGATAGCAAAGCAAATGCGTCTTCGGCCAACCCGCATATTTCTGCGCGCCCGATTCCGTCACCAGACGCACGGTCTCTTCGATTTGCTTCGGATACGGATCGCCCTTTTCCACCAGGCTCATCGGCAATCCATGCGCGCTGAACACAAGATGTATTCGCGAACTATCCGGAAACTGCCGCAGTATCGAGCCGACCCGCTGCACCAACGCCTGAATGTAGAGCGGGTGATTGTAAAACTGCGACACGGTGACAACCTTCGGACCTGCGCCGGTGCCGTAAACGCGATTCCATTCCTTCAAGCTGCTCAGCGTCGTGGCAAACGAAAAATGCGGATATAGCGGCAACAGTACAATCTCATCGAGCGATCCCGCGCGCTTCAACTCATCGATCGCCTCGGTTGTCAGCGGATGCCAATAGCGCATCGCCGTCACCGCGACCGGATCGACATACGGCGACAACGTCTTCACCAGCGCGCGCCGCTGCCGCTCCGTCAGCAATCCGATCGGCGACCTCCGCCCAATCTCCGCATATTTCGCCGCAACCGGAATCGACCGTCGCGACGAAATCAATTTCGCCAGCGGCCGCCGCAAAAATCCCAGCGGTCCCATCGGAATAATGTCGGGATCGAGAAACAGATTCAGCAGGAACGGCTCGACTGCCTGGAGCGAATCCGGCCCGCCCAGCTGAAACAGCACGATTCCGATGCGTTTCTTCGCGGCCACTTACTTCCCTTTCTTCACCGAGTCGCGCAGCCGGTCCAACTCTTCCTTCAGTTGCGAGGTGCGCCGCGCCACCGTCACATAAAATACGAAAAAGATCCCCCACCCGATGACGTACGCCGCAAATACGCTGCCGAGGTTCTTCATGCAACCTCCAGTTCATGCCGAATCACATCGACCTCAAATCGCAGCTTCTCCAGCCGGTCGCGCTCGATGATGAGGAACGTCATCAGCACATGCATCGCCAGGACGCTGAAGAAAAACGTCGCCTTCATCGTCGGGTCAAGCCCGGAACTCCCGTCGCCCATGATCACCGGCGCCGGATGCTGTGTGCGCCACCATCGAATCGATCCGAACACGAGCGGCACGTCGAGGAACGCAAAAATCCCAAATAGCGCGCTCAGCAGCGCGCGGCGATCCGGCTCCTCGATCAGCGTTCGCAGCAACAGGTAGCAGATGTACAGCAGCCACAGCACAAACGTCGAAGTCAGTCGCGCATCCCACGTCCAGTAAATGCCCCAGGCCGGCTTCGCCCAGATTGGCCCTGTGATTAGCACCGTCGTAATGAACGCAAGCCCAACCTCCGCCGAAGACACGCCGAGCGAATCCCATCTCGGCTGCCGTCGCCACACATACAGAAGGTTCGCCAGAAACGAGATAGAAAACGCCGTCATCCCTGCCCAAGCAGCAGCGGCGTGGAAATAAAAAATCCGTTGCAGCGTTCCCATCGTGCGTTCCGTCGGCGCGATGAAAAACGAAGCGTATGCAGCCGCGCCCATCAGCGACACGACAATCGCGGCAAAAATGGCCCGTTTCCACATGACGCTTCACTCCTCCAAAAGATATTCGCCGAAAAGCCACAACGCGGTCAAAAACACGATGTCGAACGCCACCAAAAATCCGATGCCCTTCCACAACACGTACGGCGATCGATCCAGCAGCGCCGCCGTCACCTCCGTGCTCGCAATCAGAATCGGCGTAAGCATCGGCAACAACAACAACGGCAACAACAACTCACGCATTCGCGCCTGCGCCGAAATCGACGACAACGCCGTCCCCGCAATCGAAACACCGAGACTTCCGAGAAAGAACACCAGCACCAGCCAATGCAACACGCCGACGACCGGCACGCCGTACATTACCGAAAACACCGGCAGCAGAATTAACTCCGTCACCATCAGGAACAACGTGTTCGCCGCCAGCTTCGCAAAGAAAATCGAGAACGGGTCCGACACCGACAGCCGCAGCGCACTCAGCGTGTCGTTCGTCTGCTCACGCAAAAAGCACGGCTGCAACATCAGCGACGCCGCAAACAAAAATGCCAGCCACAACAATCCCGATCCGAATCGCCGCGCTTCATCCGAAAGCGGATCGAACGTGAAGCTGAACAGCACCAGCACGATGACGACAAAAATTACGGTCGTCGTCAGCAGCTCGCGCGACCGAAACTCGGTCCTAAGCTCCTTGCCGAGCAACACCGTCGTATTGGCAATCAAACTCAACGCATCCTCGCTTCAACCAGCGGCAAACCTACAGCCTCAACCGACGGCAACCGCAGGGGCGCAGCACGCTGCGCCGCAGCTTGCCACGATGTCGACTTCAAGCACGCTTCTCCGCGCTCTCACTCGCCGGCTCCGGCCAAGACCGATTTCATTTCCGCGCCGTTGTTCGTATCCGCAACCACCGTCCCCGCATCCAGCCGAATTCCGCGCGTCGCCAGCGCCGAAATCTCCGACTCCCCGTGCAAGCTCATCAGCAGCGTACAGCCGGTGTCGCGCATTCCACGCAGCGTTTGCGCGAGCCAAGCAATGCCTTGCGAATCCAGCCCCGTCGCCGGCTCATCCAGCAGCAGTACCGACGGCTCCGTCAGCAACGCCCGCGCAATCGCAACCCGTTGTCGCATCCCACGCGAAAACGTCCGCACCAACGATCTGCGCCGCTCCGTCAGTGCGACTTCGTCCAGCAACTTCGCGACTCGCTCTTTCGGTCGCGCAACTCCTTGCAACCGCGCGAACAGCAACAAATTTTCTTCCGCCGTCAGCTCGTCGTAGACCATCGTCGCGTGCGCTACAAATCCCGGCTGCACACGATCCGATGCGTTTTCATCGACGCGGCCACTCGAATAGCTCACCGTCCCCGCCGATGGCTTCACAAGCCGCGCCGCAATGCGCAGCAGCGTCGTCTTCCCCGATCCGTTGCGCCCAGCCAGCACCACGCACTCACCCGGCGCGACCTCCAGCGACACCCGTCGCAGCGCGTACAAACCGCCATACCGCTTCTCTACTTTTTCAAAGCGAATTCCAGCTGGGGAAGCGACACGCGGCGTCAACGAAGCCTCACGCGCCACGCGAATTCTGTCACCGCTCAGCCCCGCACGAGATCGCGGAGCACCTTTTCCGCGCGGGCTCGCTCCTGCGCGTACTCTTCTTCCGAAATTGTCCCGGCTTGCCGCCGCAGCTCAAGCCGAAAAATCTGATCCTTCAGCGAATCGAGGCTGGATCCGACCGCCGCATCCACATCGTCGATCGTCTGCGAAGTCGCCGCGCCCTTCTTCGTGCCGATGCTGGCGGCAGCGCCCGCAGGAACCGCAATTTCCACGCCAGGAACACCCGCAACAACCGCGACTGGCTTGCGCGTCAGGAAAATCGCTCCCATTGCGAACAGTCCGAGAAAGCCGACAACCAGCGGCCACTTCAACACATCGAGCCGCCCGGGAATCTGACTAACCGAAATCTGGCTCTGCGCCGCGCCGCCTTGATCTTGTTGGCCACCGCCGTCCGAGTCGCCGCCACCGCCGCCACGCGCACTCGGCGGAGGAGCCGTGCCCGAAACGCTGACGCTGTAAACGCTGCCCTTCGCCAGCGGCCCGCGCCCGTAAATATTCATCCCCTGCTCTTGCCCATTCGGCTCGAGCCCATCGCCGCCGATCTGCAAACTCGGCGCTCCGAGCACCAGCAACTTCGCATCGGGATAAACCGTCGGCAGCTTGATCGACGCCGTGTTCCCCGCATACGGCATCTCATACGAATACCGCACTCCGCTTTCGCCCGGACGAAACGCAAACGCAACCGCATACCGATTCTTCGTCTTGTCGATCGTCGATTGCACCACCGGCATTCCCGACGGTCCCCAAGCCGCTGCCTGCTGCAATTGCGCGCCTTCCGGCAATGCAAAATCAAAATTTCCGTCCGCGCGAAAATAGGCTTGTTTTGGATTCGCGTTGTTCGCCACCGAATATTCTTCGCCAACGATGAGCTTCGGCCCATTCGGCTGAAAAATCACGATGTGCGTCGGCACCGAAATCGCCTTGGCATCCTGCGTCGGATCGAAAACTTCGATCTCGACAGTGCTTGTGCCCGGGGGAACCGGCTGATGAAAATTTACTCCGTGAAACACCGCGCGCACCAACATTGGCGCGGTCCCGAGTGTTGGATTGTCAAACGTGAATTGCCCTTGCGAATCGGTCTTTGTATTCGCAACGGGCTGCATACCGCCCTGAAGCTGAATCAGAATCACTTCAGTGTCCGCAGCGGGCTTGCTCGTCGTTCCGTTCTTCACGGTGCCGCGCAGCGTTCCAGCCCGCGCAACGCCTGCTGCGACAACACAAGCTACAACTGCCAACGCGAATCGCGCGGCAAGCCGTGTCCGCCAATTCCTCAAGCGCCACGCTCCGCATCCGCCGGGCGCGCGCCACGCGGCCGCCGCACCTGCGCCTCGGTCACTCGATCGATTTCCGCGAGCACCATCGCCGCATCATTCTCGAGCCCGGTCTTCATCGCTTCGTAGTCGCCCTCGGAATATTTGCCCGAGCGAAACTCAAATCGCAGATCGCGCAGATTGTCGTAAATCGTGTCGCGCTGCTCCATCAACTGATCCAGCTTCGTGCGATGTGGCGCCAGATCCGATGCATCCGGCTGAATGTAAAAAATGAACAACACCGTCGCCATCGCAAGCGCGAGACACGCGCCCAGCACCGCGCCGTCGGACGACGTCAGCACAAACAACAAAGTCGCAATGGAAACCAAGCCCAAGCTCAATCCTCAGTCTCTCGCGCAACGCGCTGCCGCGCCCGTTCCAAATCAGCCGTCGAAATTCCGGGATGAGCAGCTCCGCCCACGGCAGCCGGAGTCAGATCCGAATGCACGCGCGAACGCCATCGCGAAATCACAAAAATCACCACGACGGTGCCAACCACCAGATAGATGCTCGGCAAAAACCACGCCACAAGGCTCAGCCCGCGCTTCGGCGGCTCGACATACACTCCGGTACCGTATTGCTGCACAAACGAGGCCAAAATCGCATCGTCGCTGTCGCCCTTCAAAACCTGGTCGTCAATCGTCTTCAGCTCGGCCTTCGCCTTACCACACGGCCCCGAAAACTCGCCGCCGACGTGATAACAGGTTGAAGCCGAATCGTTGCACCCGCCGCACATGCAGCGCACTTTCTTGCCGACTTCGCGCGTGCGTTCCGCCTGTTGTGCAATCGCTACTCCCGTGGCCAGGAAAAACGCGCCAAACGACGCCAGCATCATCGTCGCAAATCGCTGCGCCCGCGTCCTCGTTCCCTTATGCATTCTCTCAGTCATGCCCTTCTCTCAATGTAGCTCCACGCGACGGCGCCAGCACCGTCCCAAGTTCCGTCACCGACGCAGGTTGCGCGTTTCCAGCCAGCACCAACGCCGTCCGCCGGTTCGGCAGCAGCGCCACAAACGTCCCCATCACCACAATCGCGCCGCCCAGCCAAACCCACTTCACCAGTGGATTCAAATACGCATGAATCACCGGCACCTGCGTGTCCGGACTCTGCCCCGCATACACGACATACAAATCGTCCCGCAGCGTCGAGTAAATCGCGACCATCGTCCCCGACTCTTCGTTCGTCGGGAAAAATCGTCGCTCCGGATACAGCATCATCTTCGGCTTGTTGTTCTCCGAAACCTCGATGATCATCCGCTCCGCGGTGTAATTCTTCTCCGGCCGCGACTCGAAGCTCTGCAGCAGCAAGTTGTAACGGCCGATCTGCAGGGTCGAGCCCAGTTTCATCTCTTTCTGCACATCGTGATTGAACGCAGCACCGGCAAGTCCGACGAAAATCAGCACCATGCCCATGTGCACGATGTAGCCGCCGTATCGCCGCGTATTTCGCAACGTCAAATCAACCGCGGACGATGCCCACGACAATCCACTCCGCGCCCGCACCACCCGCGCGCCGCGATAAAACTCCATCACAATTGTCGCCGCCACAAACACGCACAGAATGATGCAAACCAGCGAGTAAAACTCACGCAGCCCGAGCGCAAACACAACCGCGCCAAACACCAAACTCAAGATCAGCGGCCACAAGAAATTCCGCTTCAAGCTCTCGGTCGAAGTCTTCCGCCACGCCAGCAGTGGTCCGAGCCCCGTCAACGCCAGCAGCAGCAACCCGATCGGAATATTCACCTTGTTAAAAAACGGCGCGCCAACGCTAATTCGCGATCCCGATACCCACTCCGAAAACACCGGAAACAGCGTGCCCGACAAAACCGCCACGCAAGAAACGAGCAAGACGAGGTTGTTGAACAAAAAACTCGATTCGCGCGACACGATCGAATCGAGCTGATTCTCACTCTTCAAGTAATCGCGATTCTTGATATACGCCGCGAGGCACACCACCAAAATCAGCGCCAAGAATCCGACAAACCAATTCCCGATGCTCGACTGCGCAAAGGCATGCACCGAACTGACGATGCCGCTGCGCGTCAGTGTCGTCCCCAAAATACAAAGCATGAACGTCAAAAACACGAGCCAGACGTTCCAAACCTTCATCATGCCGCGCTTTTCCTGCATCATCACGGAATGCAAAAACGCCGTTCCCGTCAGCCACGGCAACAGCGACGCGTTCTCCACCGGATCCCAGCCCCAGTAACCGCCCCAGCCGAGCACCGCATACGCCCAATGCGCGCCAAGCAAAATTCCCGCCGTCTGGAAGCACCACGCGATCATCGTCCACTTGCGCGTCAGGTGAATCCACTTCTCACCGGGATAACGCGCCAGCAACGCGCCCAGCGCAAACGCGAACGGAATCGCGAATCCCGTGTACCCCGAATACAAATTCGGCGGATGAATCACCATCTCGGGATACTGAAGCAGTGGCGTCAGCCCGTTCCCGTCGGCTCGCGTGAAAACCTCCAGCGCACCATTCGCGCCCGGCGAAGCCAGAACCTTGAACGGGCTCGCCACAAAATTGTTCAGCGTCAAAAAGAAAATCTGTACACCGGCCAAAACCACGCCGACATACGGCATCAGCTCGCCGTTCTTATTCCGGTACGCAAACAGCGCCGAGAAAACGTAAATCGCCAGCAGGAAGCTCCAGAACAGCAGAGATCCTTCCTGCCCCGCCCACAGCGCCGAAATTTTATAGAAAGTCGAAAGATCGCGATTGCTGTGCGCCACCACGTACGCGACCCAGTAGCTGTCGCTGAAAAACAAATAAACCAGGCTGAACGTCGCGATGAAAATCAGCCCGCATGTGGCCATGCCGGCTTGCCGGGTACTTTTAACTAGAAGGGGGTGCCGCGTGCGAATCGCGAAAATGCCGCCGACAAACGCATAGACCGCGCAGATAAACGCCAGCAGCAGCGCGAATGAACCGAATACATCCACTAAGATTTATTCTCCGTAGCCCCGCGCCTAGGCGCGTCACAAGTAGGGGCACGGCACGCCGTGCCCGTCTTACTTACATCGAACTCTTCGCCGCGGCATCGCTCGCCGTTGCCGCTCTCCCCGGAGGATCAGCCGTCGGCGCCGCCTCATACTTCGACGCGCACTTTGCTTGCACTTGTTGGGCCGTAAAGCTGCCGTTGCGTTCCAGGCTGCCTTCGACCAACGCCTGCGATTTGTCTATAAACGTGTCCGGAAGTGGATCGCTCCCGACGTAGCTCACCGGAAGCTGCTTCCCTTCTCCATCCAACACAAAATCCACGCGCCCCTGCGACCGGTGAATACTTCCCGGCTCAACCGTTCCGCCCACGCGAATCCGGTGCGCACGGTCAGCGCCTTGCAGCGTCGAAAGCTCCGCAATGGTGTGGTAATACGTCTTGCTCTCGCCGTATCCCAGCCACGCCAGAAAGCCCATCGACACCACGATCACGCCGATTCCGATCCCGAATTTGGCTTGTTTTTTCATTCCGAGCGCCTGAAGAGACTAGCTACCTTAACCGTTAACTACAACACTTACATCGACAACACGGATTCTAGCATAGCACTTCCACCGTCAACTGGGCCTGGGGACCAGTGGAGGGCCAGTCCAGCGTACAGGGGAAAATTTTACCGGACTGCGACATTCGCCCCCAGTACCTGCCGCAACTTCTCGATCGCCCGTTCCGCCGATGCCCCATTCAGCGCAAACGACTTTCCCATGTCGCTCAGCAACTCACAGCCAAGGTCCTTCTCGCCGAGCCCGACAAGGGATAGATCAAGCTCGCTCGAAATCGATGCGACCCGCTTCGGCTGGAACGACCGCCGCAGCCGCGCGAGGAATGCCGGCATTCTTGCTTTCAAGAGAGCCGCCAAGGCATCGGCATTTCGCGATTCCGGCTCCAGCGGACACTCCAGAACGTAGCCGAGCAGAAATCCAGCTCGCTGAAACTCGCTGAGTACAGCTTGTTTCGTTTTGCCGCCGCGGTCGATGCCCACAGCCCGCAACACACGGTCACCCTCGCCGGTGAACTCGGCTGTCTCCGCATACAGAAACTCCGAATCCGCATCGGGCGAATACGCACCGAGCAATACCGTTCCGACGTGGACAGGCCGGAACCGAGTCATCCATTCCAATCGCTTCAGGCGCCGGGTGACATGCTCGGGCGATGCCGCCTGCCCGCACCCATCACAAAGCAAAGTAGTCGCAGCCATCGCAGAGAATCGTATTCGACGCCACGCGGAACTGCAACGGCCAACGCACGCCGCGTCGCAATTCGATTCGGACAAATATTTCAAATTGTTCGGTTGGATTTCTTGCGCCGTAGCAATCGCAAACTATGGCGGCAGCAGTGCGCCGATGGATGGTACAGAAATGGAAACGGCACACCACCGCCGCCCACTCGATAGGTACTTCCTGCCGGATCAAACACACTTGCGCGCGAGAAGTTACCTAGGGAGCACCGTTCACGATTTGTGGGCGCAAAAACGCAACTGAGAGGATGGACAACAACTTGGCTAATTCCCGGGGCTGAGTCTCACGGAACACGCGACACGGAACACAAAAAAACGCGACTCAGCCGTGCCCAACGGGCGCATCGCTCGGCAGCTTCGCCCTCAAGCACCACTTCAACTCCTGGCTCAGCTCGCTGATTTCCATGCCCGCCATCACGATGAACTTGCAGCTCAGCATTTCGCGCGGCTCATCGTCATCGGGCAGTTGGCACGTGACCCGGCAATACTGACAATCCTGATTCCAGCAGAATCGCCCGTACGGAATCGTCTCCGGGCTGATAAATTGAAAGCACCGCAGCAACGAATTCCGCTCCGGCACCTGAAACTTCTTGCCGTAGATCGTGATATCGACCAGTTTTTCGTAAGGCCGGAATGGCTCCGACATATAGCCCCTGATCTCTCTGCGCCGCAGTGCAAACGAGGCGGGCTTCGGCCCCGGCGCATGTTTATATGATGACACTCTCAGGATAGGGTGTTCACAGTCTTGTAACCAACGCGATGTCCTCCCCGGTTGCGTATCTGCCAAGGGCCTTTTCAGGAGCGTTTTCGATGATTTTTCGACTAATTTCGGTGAGGAACGAGTGACGAACGGTGTCAGTTTCCGAGATCGAAAAACTGCCCCATCTTGCGAAACTTCTCGTACCGCGCGTCGAGCAAATCCTTCGTCGATTCGTTCGACAGCGCCATCAACTGCCGGTCCAGCACTTCGTCGA
>DATAMU010000854.1:0-3045 GCA_036266605.1 Candidatus Acidiferrum sp.
CCGGCAAGATGCCGGCGCTACAACATCGCGACCCATCGAGCCAAACGGTTACGATGGCAGGACAACTTTATACATTGTGCGGACATGGGGCGCAGCGTGCTGCGCCCCTACATGGAAATTGGCGACGGACTCAGTCGGAGCGCAGAGCTTCCATGACGTCGATGCGGGCGGCACGGGATGCAGGCCATGCGGAGGCGACGACCGCGGCAGTCAGCAAGACTGCGGCAGATACGACGACCGGAATCAAGCTGGGCATGCGGATGTCCATGACGTAGCTGCCGACGAGCTTGGCTAAGATGTAGCCGCCGGCTCCGCCGACGAACACACCAATTGCGGCCATCAAAGCGCCTTCGGCGATGACTTTTGTGAGAAGGCGGCTTGGTGGCGAACCCATCGCAAGGCGAATGCCGAACTCGCGCGTGCGTCCGCTGACGGAGAAGGCGAGCACGCCGCCGACGCCGACAATCGCGATCGCGAGAGCTACGGCTGCAAATCCGCTGAATACGAATGTATTCAAACGATCCGGAGTGAGCACTTCGGCGCGGATGTCTTCGAGCGTCGCAGGGTGCTCGACGGGTTGGTCGGACGAGAGGCCGCGAATGATCTGCGTGACCGGGTTCACGAGCGCATACGGATCGCCCTTCGTGTGAACGAAGAGGCGGCCGCCGAACACCGGGAATTCCTTGTCAGGATTGTCGTCGGGAATCTGCCCGAACGGGTGATAGATCGTCAGAGACGGACCGGGCACGACGTGCTCGTCGTCCACATCTTTGGCGACGCCGATAATGCGGCGCGGGCCCATGCTGATGTACACGAATTTCATGACTGGGTCGGTATACATCAAATGGCGATTGATCGGATCTTCGCCCGGGAAC
This sequence comes from Candidatus Acidiferrum sp., assembly GCA_036266605.1. Classification (GTDB taxonomy): domain Bacteria; phylum Acidobacteriota; class Terriglobia; order Acidiferrales; family UBA7541; genus Acidiferrum. The sequence continues at coordinate 876 of DATAMU010000854.1, forward strand.
ATGCGCTGCGCGACGCTCTGACTGACGATGACGACGGGTTCGCCGCCGCGTTTGTCCTCTGTGTTGAAATCGCGGCCCTCGAGGATCGGAACGCCGAGCGACGCGAAATATCCCGGTGAGACGACACGGAAATTCGCGCGCGGATCTTCTTCTTTCGTGCCTTTGACTTTTCCTTCTCCGGTGAAAGAGAAGCCGGCTCCGAAACTGCCGGCGTCCCGCCAGGGTGTGCTGGTGCCCAGCGAAACATGATCGACGCCGGGGATTTCTTCGATGCGGCGCATGACTTCGCGATAGAAGTTGATGATTTCGTCGGCCGACTTTCCGTAGGACATGACGGGAACGTTGAATGCGAGCGTGCGGTGCATGTCGAAACCGGTGTCAACCGATTGGAGAGAGAGCAACGTTTTGATCAACATGCTGGCGCCGGCGAGAAGAATGAAGGACGCGGCGATTTGGGTGATGGCGAAGATGCGCAGGCGGCGACCGGTGCTGCCGGTGATGCGAACGCTGCCGTTGGCCAAGCCGAGGCCATTGCTGGATTCGGCAGAAGGCAAGCGCGGAACGAAAGCGAGCAGAATCGCGGCGATGATCGCGAGGATGGCGCCCACCCACAACATGCTGGAATCGACGGTGAGGTCGAGCGCACGGACTGAGAAGCGCGAAGCGTAATGCGCCAGGATTCCAACCATCGGGCTGGCGACGATAACGCCGAGCAAAGCTCCGGCGGTGCACATCAGCAGGCTTTCCGCGAGCAGCGTGCGGCGAAGCGCGCCGGGGCTGGCGCCGAGAGCGGCGCGAATCGAGAGTTCGCCTTCGCGGCGGACGCTGCGCGAGAGAATCAGATTCGCAACGTTGGAGCACGCGATCACGAAGATCAGCAGCGACGAAGCGAGCAGTACGAGCAATACGGTCTTTGCACCCGAAGTGATCTGCTCTTTGAGATGAACCGCGGAGATGCGCGTGTCGGCGGAAGGCGAATAGGCATCGGGATGCTCGCGAATCATGTTCGCGGAAACGGTGTTGAGTTCGGCGCGAGCCTGATCGATCGTGGCGCCCGGAGCGAGTTTGCCGAAGAGTTCGGTCATGCGGTGGACACGGCCCTGCACCATCGTGGCGGAAAGGTGATGCGGGCTGGTGACGACGTTGGCGATGATTTCGGTTTCGGCTGGATACGGAACGGTCGGTTCGAGCACACCGACAATGGTTGCGGAGCGCGTGCCGAGGCGAACGGTTTTACCGATGACGCCGGGGTCGCGGTTGAACGCATTCTTCCAGAATGGATACGTGAGAACGGCGGCTCCGGCGGCATTCGGGCCGTCGTCGCGCATATCGAGCAGGCGGCCGAGTGCGGGATGAAGTCCCATCACATCGAAATACGTGCCGCCGACGACGCCGGCGCGAACTTCGCGTGGCTCGCCGAGACCGATCATGGTGAAGCCGATGACGGAGAAGTCGCCAAATTCAGCGACGGACTTGACGTTGGCTTTGATATCGACGATTTCGGGGACGGAGAAGTTTGCATTATCGACGCCGATGCCTTTGGCGGATTGGCGAATATAAATGATGCGGTCTTCGTCGCGATTATTGAGCGGGCGGAGAAGCACGCCCCGCACGACGCTGAAGATGGCGGCGTTGGCGCCGATGCCGAGCGCGAGCGTGATAATGACGGTGATCGCGAGGCCTTTGCTGCGCCAGAGCGAGCGCATGGCGAATTTAAGGTCGGCGAGGAATAGCTCGGGCTTCATCGATCGGTCTCCTGAAGATCGGTATGTGTAGACGGAATAACTAAGTTAACGGCGCTCGATGCGACTGCGTTTCCGGCAAGTGTGGGGCAGATTGCTTTTTTATTGCAAGTTAAAACGGATGGGGGGCCGGACGGCGCGCGATGGCGAAGAGCGTCCGCGGTTTCGACAGCGCGCGCGGAACGAAGGCGTCGATCGCGCCAAGACCTAAACGAAAGGCCCGGTATCTGGGAAGCGATCACGGCCAGGGGGTGGCCGGGCTCGGCGTGGTTTCGCGCGGAGGGTTCCGAAATGGGAATAATAGGGGTACACCCCCTATGTTTTTTCAAAGAGTGTGGAAGTTGTTGATACCGCGGGACTTGTTCTACCTGCCCGAAAATGAGTGTGTGTAAGTCATTGCAAGTAATACGACTTACGGCGGTGTCTGT
>DATAMU010000855.1:0-8479 GCA_036266605.1 Candidatus Acidiferrum sp.
TACTTGCGATCGCGTGGCGTAAACGCCGGCCGCACGCGAAACTTCGACAGCGCATCGCCCAAATTCTGAATGAACGACTCCGAATTGTAGACGTCAGCGTCGAGCTTCATGCTCTGCGGCGGCGCAGTCGGCGCCACTTCATCCAACTGAAATTCCTTCGCGACTTCCTCGACGGTCTTCGCCGAGATCGGCCGCTGCTGCTCGACGTACGCATTGATCAACGAATGCTCGCACAGCAAATTGATCACGCGCGGAATGCCGACCGAATACTTGTGCACCATCGCGACCGCATCCGCGCTAAAAATCGGCGGCCCATCGTGTCCCGCGATCCGTAGTCGCTCGACAATGTAGTCGTGCGTCTGTTCCTTCGACAACGCCGACGTCTTGCAGCGCAGCATGATGCGTTGCCGCAACTGTCGCAACTGCGGCAGCTTCAATTTCTCTTCGAGCTCCGGCTGTCCCGACAAAACGATCTGTAGCAACTTCTCGGTCGAAGTCTCAAGATTCGTCAGCAACCGAATCTCTTCGAGCACCGGATACGTTAGGTTCTGTGCTTCGTCAACAATCAGAACAGTGGTCTCTCCGGCGCGAAATCGATCGAGCAAAAACCCATTCAGCTTCATCAAGAGCTGACTCTTACTGCGTGAATCGCAGCTAATCCCAAATTCCGCCAAGATAAAATCGAAAAGCTGGCTCGAATTCATCCGCGAGTTGAACAAAAACGCCGTGCGCACCCGCTCTTCGTGCAACCAGTCGAGCAACCGATTGACGAGCGTCGTCTTGCCGGTCCCGACTTCACCGGTCAGCGTGATAAAGCCTTTACGATTCTGAATGCCGTACTTCAATCCGCTGAACGCCTCTTCGATCTCCTTGGTGAAATAGAGAAAGCGAGGGTCCGGATTCACGTTGAACGGATTGTCTTTCAGGCCGAAAAAACCTTTGTACATGGTCTCCCGAGTTCGATCGCGGGCGAGTTCATTGCGTCGCCCGATTTATTACAACCGCAAGCTGCTGTTAAGCCGGCACGGCAGGGATCGCGCTAGGAAACGAACAACGCGCAACCCTCTCCTTATTCCATCACCACCGGATGCATATGCCACTGCAAGCTGAACGAGATCTGGTGCTGCAAATAACTCGTGCAGCTTCCGACCTGGCAACCCTGCGTGGACGATTCGATGAACGCCGTGTAGGCGAGCGATGCAGTGGCCTCGCGCCCTAACGGACGATCGACGCCTGCGCCCGCGAACCACGAGTTCACGATCGGCTGGCTCAGTGAAACCACGTTCTGATTTTGCAAGCTGCGATTGCGCGCGTAGCCAAAACTGATGTTGCCTTCGTAGACGCGATTCAAACGGCGATTCAGGGTTCCCGTGATCGTGTCCGTCGTCGCACCGGTAAACGCGCCGCTGCCGCCCGAAATGCTGTGGTTGTAGATGAGCCCGAGATTTGTGCGCGAAATTGCGTAGGTGAAGTTGCCGCCGCCCGCAACCGAAATGCGCTGTGACTCGCCGTTGAGAGGAATCCTGAATTGCGTGATTTCGGGTCCCACGAAGGCCTGGATCGACATGCGCCCCGTGATCTTGTGGCCATACGCGAGCTGCGCAACATGGTCTTCGATCGCTTGCGGGTTCCCGAGATAGCGGAAATCCGTATAGCGATACAGGACGCCGAGCGTGTCGCGGCGGCTGACCTGATAGTCGTAACCGAGGCTCAAAATCGTGTCATTGCTCTCGATGTTGCCGGCATCAAGAAACCGCAAAATACCGTACGAGCCTGACACGGTAATCTGCGAGCGCGGCGTAAGGAAGTACGCAAGTTGCGCTGTCGCCGAGTTGCTGTAGCGTGAGCCGACCGTCGTGAAAATGCTCTGGTTCGGCTGATAATTATTCTGCAACGCCGGCAGCGACGGACCGAGCGGTCCACCGATTCCAGCGATCGCCAGCGGGCTCGACGCGCCGAATCCGAAGTCCGATTGCGGCAGGTAGTCGAACTGATCGATCAATGAGAACTTGGCGTGCCGCGTTTCGATCGTCTGCTGCAATTCCATCTGCTGGTAATAGCTGTTGCCCTGAAGCGGGTCGGTGGAGAACGTGCCGCCACCTGTGTAGTTCAACGCCAGCTGTGCGTGGGTCCACTGTTGAAGCAAGCTAAGATTGCCTGCAAGAAAGCTTGTCGAGTTCCAATCACCGACCTGCGGCGCTTCGAGTGTTGAAGAGCGAAGAAAGTTGCCGTACTGGAAGCCCGGCACGACGTAACTGTGACGCTGCTGCTGTGAGCCGAGCGTGGCGACCTGAACGCCCGTCAGCGGCGTCGAGTCTGGAATAATGGGCACGCCGGTGTCGGTCACAGCATCGGATTCATCAACCCAACCTGGGCCACGACCCGCCGGCCTAGGCGGCGCCTGGTCAGGCGTCTGCTGGGGCTGAACGATCGACGGTTCCGTCTGATCAGGCTCCTGCTGGCTCGGATCCTGCGCGAAGGCAGAGCCGGACCATGTGAGCGCGAGGCCAGACAGAACGAATGCCGCGAAAAATGTCGGAGACCGTTTCATAATTCCTCCGAGAGCGATTACGGAACGACGATGACGTCGCCCGGTTGAACCAGGATGTTGAGTTCGGGTTTCTTGCCCTTGACCACGTCTTTGTAGTTGAACTCGTGTTTAACCTGCTTGCCGTCTTCGGTGCGCAGGATGTAGATGCCCTTGATCTTGGCGAACTGCGTGAACCCGCCCGAGCTGGTGAGAGCCTGAAGTACCGTCATGCCGGCCTGAAGCGGGAAAGCGCCGGGCTTGAGCACTTCGCCGGTCACGTAGACGCGGCGACTGTTGATCTCATTGACGCCTACCGTGACCTGCGGATTGGTGATGAATTTCTTGAGTCCTTCGCTGATGTTGGCAGCGAGCTGCGTCGGCGTAAGGCCGGCGGCCTGCACGTCATTCAAGAGCGGCAGCGAGATGCGGCCGTCAGGACGAACCGGCGTCGTACGCGAAATTTCGGGCTCTTTCCAGACGTCGATACGAACCACGTCCTGAGCTCCGATTTTGTAGTCGGGGTCCGACGTCGTCTTTACTTCCGGCGCGCCCTTCGGCGCCGTGTCCTGGTGAGCTTGCAGGGCCGAGCCGCACGACAGCACGAGTAGGGATCCCATGAGTAGAACATATGGTTTTCGCATTAGGCCTTCTCCTCGTCTTTCTCCGCAATCGGCACTTGCGCGCCAATCTGTTTGATCTTGTAAAGCAAGGACTTGTAGCTGATCTGGAGGTTGCGCGCGGCGCGCTTCCGGTTCCAGTGTGTCTGCTCGAGTGCCTTGAGGATCAGCTCGCGTTCGGTCTTCCGCGACGCGGCGCGGGCGGCAACCTTGAGCGAGGCAATTCCTGAAGAATCGGACCGTTCCGGTTCGACCTCTCGGGTTTCCTCGACCGGATGAGGCATCCGGGCATGGCGTAGATCGGTCAGCGCAAGGTCGGCGTTGCCGATCGCCACGATCTTGCGGGCGACATTCTCCAACTCCCGGATATTCCCCGGCCAATCATAGGAGAACAGTAACTTGCGGGCTTCGCGACCTATTTCGGGCGCGGTCTTCCTCAACTCGTTAGCGTGTTTTAGGACAAAACACTCAAGCAAATCTGGAATATCTTCTTTGCGCTCTCGGAGCGCTGGAAGCCGCAAAATAACGCCATTTAGGCGGAAATACAGTTCCAGGCGGAAGCGTCCTGCCTCGATTTCTTTCTCAAAATTGCACGAGGTCGAGGAGATGATCCGGGGTAGCGCGGTTGCGTCGACTTGACGTTCGCCGTCGGGTAGGAGCGACATGAGAGCGCGCTGGCAGGCAGCGTCGAGTTCGTGGACTCCATCGAGAAAGACTGTCTTCCGCCGTTCATTCGTATCTGCTTCTTTTTTAAAGACTTCGCGGACTTCATTGAGCATCTGCCCCGCGTCGAGCGCGCCGCAATTCACTCGATAGAATGAGGTTTCAGATGCCCCTGACAACCGATGGATCAGGCGGGCGTATACACCCTTGCCCGTGCCGCTTTCGCCGACTAGCAAAACCGGGATATCCGTACCGGCGATTTCCGAAGCAAGGACGTTTAGTGATTGAAGATCCGCGCCTTGGCCATAAACGAAAGCCGGATCGGGAGTGCGTATGATGGATTGAGTAGCCATTTAGCCGTGGTATTCCACAGAGTGTGGAGAGCAGGCGCGGTGCCATGTGGAAGGACAGTGCCAATTTGGGAAAGTCTAGCTACACAACTGTAAAACAAGCACTTATTAGCAAAAAGGTGCCACCTGACGTGACGGCTGGCCTAGCGAGGTCCCCTTCGACTTCCACCAAGTGGCAAATCCTTGTCCCATCGGGATAGTCGATGGGATACCATCCGTCCGGCGGCTTGGATGGGTAGTTTTTACCCCTTTCGATGTGGCCGTCGTTAGAGGCTTGTTGCGTTGCTATTTATGCTCAATCTGCCCACGCACAACGAGAGCGAGGTTTCTAGCGTCCACCAGGGCACGCGTCTCTTCCAAGTGGACGAGAGCGTAGACGGCCCAACAAGGCATGGCCTTTACCAAATCGACAGTGTACTGTCAGCATCGGATCTCAGTTTCGAGTGAACAAAACAGAGGCAAAGGTTGTCGAAACACATCATCCTTTCTCCAGTGTCTCGGCATCCAAAATTCGGGTAAGACGATATCGGTTCCGGGAGGCCAAACTTGCCAAAAACCTCTGTGCTGATTGTGGACGATCACGAAGCGATCCGCCGCACGCTGCGCGTACGCATTGAAGATCTTCCTGATTTTTCGGTCTGCGGAGAGGCCATCAATGGCGTGGACGCGGTTGAAAAAGCGCAGTTGCTCAATCCCAATCTCGTAATTTTGGATTTCGCGATGCCGGAAATGAATGGCCTCGAAGCTGCCACTGCGCTGCGCTTTATGCTGCCTGCGACGAAACTCTATTTGCTCACCGCGCATAGCAATCGCGAGTTGGAAATTGCTGCGCGCGATGCCGGGATTGATGGCGTCTTTTCCAAGTACGACGACTTGAGCGGCCTATTTCGACGCTTGAGGATTGATTCGATGGTCAGCGAAGCCGGCGCCGAGCGGCGCGAAAAAGTGGCGCCCGAGAATGAGCCGGCGGCCACCGCACCAGGCGACGGAAAGACCAACATTCACTGAGTCCGCCGGCTATCACCCTGGGATCGACAAAACGACCAAAGCATTACTCATTGCTTCCACCAGCACGTTGACTAGCCGTTCCGTTTCCGAAATTTTCTACCCGATCGTCGCTTGAGTCAGTGGCGGCACATCGCGGCCATCTGTTATTCTTTCTGTGCGAGCGTTCGGTGAGCCGCTTGAGGGTCGTATCGAGCGTGATGCTCTTCGGGCGCCAGTCCGCGCGGAGTTCGCGCGGTTTTTTTTAGCCAATTCCGGGGTCGTCTAATCGGCAGGACACCAGCCTTTGAAGCTGGCTATCATGGTTCGAGTCCATGCCCCGGAGCCACTTTCCCTGTTCTAGCGCCTGCATCTTGCCGTTTCGTTACGCCTTTCCGTGCGTTCATCACCGTGAAGCTGTTGTAGACTGTCGCCCTCTCAGCCATGGCAAGCGTGCTCCGACACCCATATTTCCTCCTGCTCGCCACGTTCTGTGCGCTGTGGGCGGCTGCGCGAATCGGACTCGCATTTCGCAAGAAACATCACAGTCCCGACGAGGAAGACACCGAAGACTTCACGTTCATCGTCGGAGCAACACTCACCCTTCTCGGCCTCATCATCGGATTCACTTTTTCGATGGCCGTCAGCCGCTACGACCAGCGCATGAATTTCGAGGAGCAGGAAGCGAACGCGATTGGGACGGAGTACATTCGCGTCGATGCACTGCCACCCGCCGACGCTGCCAAGATCCGATCGTTGTTGAAGGAATATCTAGACAACCGAATTCAGTACTACGTAGCGCGCGACCAGGACTCACTCGTAAAAATCAACGCCGCAACCTTGCAGCTTCAAAATCTCCTGTGGACCGCTGTCATCGCGCCCGCGAAAACGCAAACTACGCCTCTCACGGCCCTCGCCGTCAGCGGCATGAATGACGTGCTGAACGCGCAGGGCTACGCGCAAGCGGCTTGGTGGAATCGGATACCCGCTGCCGCATGGATTCTACTGGTCACGATTTCGGTGTTCTGCAATCTGCTGATTGGTTATGGCGTGCGTTTGAAGAGCGAACTACTGTTCTTGATCTTGCCCGTCGTGCTTTCGGTGTCGCTTTTTCTGATCGCGGATATCGACAGTCCGCGGCGCGGCGTGATTCACATCCGCGCTCAAAATCTGGAGAGTTTGGCGGAGTCGCTGAAGGCGCAGTAGGTCTGGTTCTCAACCGGATGCTCGCCACGAGGCCTCAGACAGCAGCTATTTCTTGGCGCGCGCTTCCTTCACGATTGCAACGAATGTCCGTGCAGCGTCAACGATCGCTTGGGTGTTTCCTGATTTCAGATGTCCGGGGTGAACGAGTTCACCGCCAATGCCTAGAGCCGCTGCTCCGGCTTCGAGAAATTCCGCTGCGGTCTGAAGGTTGACTCCGCCCGTCGGAATGAGCGGGACATCCGGCAGCGGCCCTTTGAGCGCCTTGATGTACTTCGGTCCGCCGACATTCCCGGCAGGGAAAACCTTCACGAAGTCCGATCCCGCTTCCCATGCCGCGATCACCTCGGTCGGCGTCAACGCGCCTGCCATGATCAATCGCTTCTCTGCACCCGCGAGCGCAACGGTCTTCGCATTGAATCCGGGGCTCACCAAGAATTGCGCGCCCGCGTCGAGGCACTGCTGGGCCTGCTCAGGATTGAGCACCGTTCCCGCGCCGACGAGCAACTCATCGGGCGAAGAACTCCTCGCCAATTCGCGAATTACCTCGATCGCGCCCGGTACCGTCATCGTGATTTCGACGATCGGAATTCCGCCTTTCGAGACCGCTTCGGCCGCCGTGCGCGCTTCCGCCGAAGATGACGCTCGCACAACCGGCACGATGCCGACCTGCAGAATTCGTTCGCGAACCGCCTGCTTATCCATCATTGGCCTCGATGAAAATTTCGTGATTTGGTCTGATTTTTAACGCTCAACGCGCAATGCGCGCGCCGACGCCCTTCATCACTTGCAACACGTCATCGAGCGTCGCCATCGACGTATCGCCCGGCGTTGTCATCGCCAGCGCACCGTGCGCTGCGCCGCAATCGACGGCAAATTGCGCATCTTTGCCGGCGAGAAAGCCGTAAATCAATCCCGACGCAAACGAATCGCCACCACCGACACGATCGAAAATCTCGAGATTCTCGCGATTCTTTGCCTCGAAAAATCGCCCGTCGTAGTAGCAAATCGCTCCCCAATCGTTTTGCGTCGCCGTTTTTGCCTTGCGCAGCGTCGTCGCCACAACCTGGAACGGATATGTCTTCAGCACTGTCTTGATCATCTGCTGAAAGCCTTCGACGGCGAAGTTGGCGTGATTCTCATCCATCCCCGGCACTTCAAACCCGAGCGCCGCCGAAAAATCCTCTTCATTGCCGATCATCACATCGACAAACGGCGCGATTTCACGATTCACTTCCTGAGCCCGCTTCTTGCCGCCAAGTGTCTTCCAGAGCGACGCGCGATAATTCAGATCGTACGAAACGATGACGCCATGCTTCCGCGCCGCCTGCATCGCTTCCAACGCAACCTTCGGCGTTGTATCCGAAAGCGCGCAGAAAATTCCGCCCGTATGCAGCCACCGCGCTCCATACTTGCCGAAAATTTCGTCCCAGTCGAAATCGCCCGGCTTCAGATGCGACACCGCGGTGTGCCCGCGATCGTACGAACCCGCCGCCGCGCGCACGCCGAATCCGCGCTCAGTAAAGTTCAATCCATTCCGCGCCGATCGCCCCACGCCATCGTGCGGCAACCACTTCACATAAGTCTGGTCAACACCGCCCTGATACAGCAAATCCTGAAGCAATTTCCCGACTGGATCGTCTGCAAACGCCGTCACAATCGCCGTGTCGAGCCCGAAGCATCGCTTCAGCCCGCGCGCCACGTTGTATTCGCCGCCGCCCTCGCAAACCTCAAACGTCCGCGCCGTCGCAATGCGCCGATCGCCGGGATCGAATCGCACCATAACCTCGCCGAGACTCACAAGATCCCAGCGGCAATCCTTCTTCTCTCGAATTTTCAGTGGCAAATGATTCCCTCAAACGGAAATGAACGTTGTTGGACCAAAAGCACGTAACTCACAATGTGCGGGAGCAATCGTGTTCGCCCCTCAACACGCTTATAGCGAAACTCCACGCTTCCAAGGAATGAAATCGTTCTGCGACAAAATCTCCGCCTTCACCTTCACTTCCCCGCTCGCAACCTGAATGATCTTCTCCAAAACTTCATCGCCCATCTTTTCGATCGTCGTCTCGCCTTCGATGATCGATCCCGTAACGATGTCGATGATGTCAGGCATCCGCCGCGCCAATTCC
>DATAMU010000856.1:0-3153 GCA_036266605.1 Candidatus Acidiferrum sp.
ATGGCTGGCGTTGACGCCGCGCTAAAAGTTGCGCCGATCGATCCGGATCGACTCGGTCTTACCGGTTGGAGTTACGGCGGTTACATGACGATGTGGGGTGTGACGCAAACGAATCGATTCAAGGCGGCGATGGCGGGAGCGGGCATCGCAAATCTGACCAGCTATTACGGCGAAAACAAAATCGATCAGTGGATGATTCCGTTCTTCGGAAAAACCGTCTATGACGATCCCGAAGTTTATGCGAAAAGTTCGCCGCTCAATTTTATTAAGAACGTCAAAACGCCGACGCTCGTTTTAGTCGGCGACAGCGACGGCGAATGCCCGACGCCGCAATCCTACGAATTCTGGCACGCGCTGAAAACGCAAGGCGTCGAAACTACGCTCGTCGTCTACGAGCACGAAGGGCATCACTTCTCCAAACCCGCCGACGATCGCGACCGCATCGCCCGCACCGTCGCCTGGTTCAACGCGCATCTCAAATCCCCGCAGTAATGATGCCTTTTCTACTCGTCGCTTCGTTCCGTAGGACTGTCATCCCGAACGAAGTGAGGGATCTGCTTTTGCTTTTCATCGTCACAGCGAGATCCATCCGATGTGAATGAAGTACAAGCTCGTGATTGCGACGATGACCCACAGCGCGATGCCCTGTGCCAACGGGCGCCATCCGACTTTCTTGAGCGACGCGCGCGAAATGCTCGAGCCGATCAAGAACAACGTTGCGGTCAATCCATAGCGGCCAAGCGTGAAAAATGTCGTCGAGAAAAACGACGCAGCTGAGATGTAAGTGTTGATCACCGCGGCGAGGCAGAACAGCAGAATGAACCACGGCAGCTGCACTTTTGATTTGCTGCGCTTCACCGCAGCGGTTCCGAGCGCGAGCGGAACGATCCAAAGCGCACGCGCCAGTTTCACCGTCGTTCCGACAATCAAAGCTTGCGCTCCATACTTTGATGCGGCTCCGACAACAGAACTCGTATCGTGAATCGCGAGCGCGGCCCACAATCCGAATTGCGTCTGCGACAAATGCTGCGCCGCGCCGATCAGCGGAAACGCAATCAACGCGACAGAATTCAGAATGAAAACGGTAGCGAGCGAAACCGCGGTCTCCTGTTCGTCCGCCTGAATGATCGGAGCGATCGCGGCGATTGCGCTGCCTCCGCAAATCGCGGTTCCCGTCGTGATGAGATACGAAGCGTTGCCGCGCACTTGCAGAAATTTGCCGAGCGACAATCCGACGAATAGCGCGAACGAAATTCCCAGTGCGGTGTAGACGAATCCGCTCTTGCCGGCTTTGATGACTTCGTGCAGGTTCATGCCGAAGCCGAGTGCGACGACGCTGGCTTGCAGCAAAAATCGCGAGAGATCTTTGCTGTCCGCAGGAAGCGGATGCGAAACGCTGAGCCCAAAAATAATTCCGACGGTGAGCGCGATCGGCGGCGAGATATAACCGCTGGCGGAAATGATCAGACCAGCGAAAAACAGGGTCTTGATGAGAATTACTTTAAAACTTTCGCCGGCGATCTCGTATTGCATAGCTCTTCTTTACGCTCGACAACAACAGCAACAACAACGATTTCTCGGTGACGCGACTCGCGACGAAGCTACGTCCGCGACGATCAATGAAACCGCAACCAAGCTCATGGGATCGCGCCGAGATGGGGCGCAGCTTGCTGCGCCCCTATACAAACGCCAAGCAGCCGACGATTGCGAGTTGGCTTGAGTTAGCAATGTGTAGAGCCGATCGATCACGGATTGTTGGCGTGCTGCGTTGGATTTGTACTTGGCGCGTCCGCCGCTGGCGCAGTGGGAGCAGTGGGTTCAGCTTTTGGTGATTCCGATTTGTGAGCGGGCGTCGCGCCGGCATGGCCGGTGACTTCGGCGATGATTTTTGTGGTGCGCGCTTTGCTGATGGGGCAGCCGCGATCGTAGATGCGGCATTGCGCCAGCGTGAACTGGCAGCCGCAGGTGCAGCCTTCGGCGTTGAATTTATGCAACGCGACTTGTTTTTGTTCGGGCGTCAGCTTCGACATATCGACGCCGGGAAGCGTGCTGGCGCGATCGGCGTGCTTCAAGAAAATTTCGCCGGTGTCTTCAAATGTTTCGACGCGCGCTGGAATCGCCAAATTGCTGAGCGACCGAATTTCATATTCGTAGAGCAGCGGATTGCGCAGGCCTTCGTGTTTCTGCACGACTCGGCCTTCCTTATCCAAAACAAATGACGTGGGAAGTGCGGCGACGCCGCCGTACTGCATGCGAATTTCGTTCGTCGCCATTCCGACGGGATAGTTGATGCCATTTTTCTCAACAAATTTCTTCACTTCAGCAACGTCGTCGTCATCGACATCAAGTCCGATGATTTGGAGGCTGTCGCCATATTTTTTCTGGAGCTCGATCAGATCGGGAATTTCGGCGCGGCACGGTCCGCACCAAGTCGCCCAGAAATTCAGCAAGACAACTTTGCCGCGCGCGGCACCCAGCGACAGCGGCTTTCCATCGAGATCATCGACTTTGAAATCTGGCGCCTGATCGGGATTGCGGACGAATCGAATGACGGGACCGGAATCAGGTGTCGTAGGAGCGGCCTCTTGAGCCACAGCCGAGGAAGCGAGTGCGAAGGAGATCGCGAAAAGAAGCAGAGCACATGCCGCATTGACGAGCCTATAAGTCCTGTATTTTGTGTGGACTAAAGGTGAGGGGACCCCTCCCCCCACTTTTTTGCAAGGATGTGATTCTAAGGGGGTTACACGCGCGGTGTCGCAAGGATGTGATTCTAAGCCAGTTAAGGCTTGAGAATAGGTCGAGTTTGAGCGCAATTCTGGACCGATTGGCGCGACCGAACGCGCGATTTTGCGATGACCGATGCGGAGCATGCGTGACACGGGAGGGATTATACCACGCGATTTTTTCGGTCTCCGACGCGGCGGTAGGTCTGTGCTCGGACGGGCATTGGGAATAAACCCGATCAAGCGGCGGTTCTCCATTCAGAAGAGTTCAAAACCCTCCTGACAAATGCCTGCCGAATGGCACCTAGGGCGAGATGCACTAGCCTCCGTGCTATTATATGGGCATATAGCACGCGGCGAAATATGGGCGGGTGCCAACAAATGGGCAGTGAGGCCACATGCACTAAACGCCTTAGAACTACCTAAGATT
>DATAMU010000857.1:0-1523 GCA_036266605.1 Candidatus Acidiferrum sp.
ATACCACCGGATCGAGTGTCATTCCTGTCGATAAGAATCTCCAACCGCTCGATGAATATTATTTGTGGTGCGATCATCGGTCCGCCAAAGAAGCCGCGCTGATCACGGATACGGCGCACCGCGACAAGCAAGAAGTGATCGACTGGTGCGGCGGAACGTATTCGTCGGAGTGGGGCTTCTCGAAGTTGCTGCACTGGCTGCGAAACAATCCCGACAAACACGAAAAATTCGCGAGCGCCTTGGAGCACTGCGACATGGTGGCGGCGGTGCTCTGCGGAATTACCGATCCGGCGAAGGCGCCGCGGTCGATTTGTGCGATGGGGCACAAATGGATGTGGAATTCGGCGCTGGGGGGATTGCCGTCGGAGAAATTTTTGACGACGGTGGACCCGTTGCTTGGCGGCGTGCGCGAGAAGTTGAATGGGCGATATGCGGCGAGTGACCAGTTGGCGGGGACGCTGACGGCGGAATGGGCTGAGAAACTCGGATTGAAGGCGGGGATTCCGATTCCGGTCGGCGCGTTTGACGCGCATTGGGATGCGATCGGAGCGGGGGCGCGAACGGGCGACGTCGTCAACGTCGTGGGAACCTCGACCTGCATCATCGCGATGAGCGATACGACGCAACTGATTCCGGGAGTTTGCGGAGTTGTGCCGGGATCGGTGCATCCGAAGAAAACCGGCGTGGAAGCAGGGCTTTCGGCGACGGGAGATATTTTTAACGCGATCGCGCAGCGCGCGGGCAGCACGGTGGCGCAGCTTTCTGTTGGACTCGAAGCATACAAGCCGGGACAAACTGGATTGCTGCGGCTGACTTGGGACAACGGGGACCGGACTGTGTTGGTGAATCCGGAGTTGGGCGGCATCACGCTGGGCTGGCATCTTTCGACGACGGCGCAGGACGAATTGTTTGCGGCGATCGAAGGAACGGCGTTCCACACGCGGATTATTTTGGAGCGAATGGAAGAGCACGGCGTACCGATTCGCCGCGTCATCAATGGCGGCGGCATTCCGCAGAAAAACGAAGTTTTGAATCGCGTGTACGCGAATGTGCTGAACAAGCCGATTCTGATTCCGCAGTCGGACGTGACGAGCCTGGGCTCGGCGATTTTTGCGGCGATGGCGGCGAAAGCGTTCGATACGATCGAAGAAGCGCAGGCGGCGCTCTGTCCGAAGCACCGCGTGATCGAGCCCGATCCGAAGGCGGCGAAGGTGTACGAGGAGTTGTACACCATGTATCGCGACTTGTATTTTGGATTTGGGAAGGCGGACGCGCCGGCGGTTTCAGTTGGCCGCGTGCTGCCGGCTCTTCGGCGGATTGCAGCGAGCGCGCGAGGCAACGCATGATTTTGAAAACGCTGCGCGAAGAGGTACTGGAAGCAAACCTGGAATTGGTACGGCGCGGGCTCGTGCTGTACACATTTGGAAATGCGAGCGGGATCGATCGCGAGCAGGGGCTGGTGGCGATCAAGCCGAGCGGCGTGCCGTATGAATCGATGAAGCCGGAAGATTTGGTGGTGGTCG
>DATAMU010000858.1:0-1812 GCA_036266605.1 Candidatus Acidiferrum sp.
CGCGGGCTGTCCCGGAAATTGCGGGCTGCTCGGTTCGGTGTCCCCCATCAAATTGCCGCGCACAAACAAAATATTGTTCTTACTCAGGTTGTAGTCGAAGCGCGCGATGTACGTGTTGTAGCTGCGGTGCAGTGTGTTCACAAATCGAAATCCGAACGTGTTCAGATTGTCCCCAACACCCGTGAGCACATTCGCCGTTGGATACGAATTGAATACGGCGAGCATCGGCGCGTTGAGCCCGACCCCGAGCGGATCCATATTCTTGATCTGCGCGGGACCTAAGGCGTTGTAGCCGGCTGCGAAGTTGTACGACGTCCCGCTCAATCCCTGAACGCTACCGCCTGGGCAAGTCGCGGTGTCCGGCGAGCCATCGGCATTTGTCTGGCAGAGATACTGAACCACTCCGTCGCGCATCGCCGCGCCGGGAACCGTGCGCGTCTGCACATCGCCCTCGGCATCGCGCCGCCCTTCATAGTTCAAAAAGAAAAACAATTTGTCCTTCTTGATCGGTCCGCCGACCGCCGCTCCGAACACATTTCGGATGAGTTGAGGTTGTTTGTTGGGCTCGCCGTTTTCGATCTGCGTCTGCTTGTTGAAATAATCGTTCGCCGTGAAGAGCGCGTTGCGGTTGTACTCGTACACGCTGCCATGAAAGGCATTCGTCCCGCTCTTGGTCACCAGCGTGACCTGGGCTCCTGAGCCGCGGCCGGCATCCGCGTTCGGATTGCTCGTCGTCACGCGAAATTCTTCCACCGAGTCCTGCGTCATGCGCAGCACGCTGTTGAACGCATACCCTTTGTTTTGGTCGTTCACGTCCACGCCGTCCAGCGTCACGTTCGACTGGTCGCTGCGCGCGCCGTTCACCGCGCCGCTGCGCGAATCGCTATCGTCATTGCCGATTTTGCCGAGAAATGTTACTCCAGGCTGCAAGCTGAGCAACTCCACCACATTGCGCCCTTCAATAGGCAATTGCGAAACCTGCGATTCTCCGAAAGCATTGCCCAGCGTGGCATCCGTTGTATTGACCGGCGGCGCCGTTTCGGCCGTCACAACCACCTGCTGTTTAGCGGTTTGCACGCCGAGCGCTATGTCAACGTTGGTCGTCGTGGAAACGAGGAGATCGAGGGCTTCGCGCCGTTGCGCTTGGAATCCATCGGCCGAGGCTTCAAGCGTATAGCGCCCGGGCGTTAACTGCGGAAACTCGTATGCACCGCTGGTATCGGTCGTGATCTCGCGTACGACGCCGGTGGTCACGAGCGTCAGCTTGATCTTGGCTTCGGCGATTGCGGCGCCGCTGGCGTCCGTCACGCGGCCGCGGAGAATTGCCACCGACTGCGCAGCGGCCACGGAAACGAATACAAACACACCAACAAGGGCGAACCATCGCTTCATGAAATTGAGACCTCGTTTTGTACGAACATCGGCCGGACGATTTCGGGCACTGTCGAGCCGAAGTCTTCGATTGGAAGTGTCAATGTGTTTATTGAAAAAATGAAGCTCTGTCAAGCGGATTGGACCGCTTCCGACTGTGGGATATGCGCTCGATACTTAACTTTTTTGCATCAATTTCGAGACACCATTGCAGACACGCACCGCTCGGTGATATCACGGGCGATGGCGGTGTCTAAAATTGAACAGACCGAAATAGCGAGTCTCGGCTAAAAACTGGCCATGCGCGAAAACGAAGAACGATGGAAGCATCTCTGTGAACTTGCCGCCAAAGAGAAGGACCCGCAAAAGCTGCTCGAATTGACCCGTGAGATTAATCAGCTTCTTCTGGCCAAGCAGAAGCGCCTTTCCGGCGACGTGAAC
>DATAMU010000859.1:0-8783 GCA_036266605.1 Candidatus Acidiferrum sp.
CGTGGATATTTCCGACGTCCAAATGAATTCCGACCGAAGGGCTGTCGACTTCGTTCAGGAATGTCCAGAATTCGCGCGGTGTGATGAGAAATCGCTGTTCCGAACAGCAATTTTCGCAGCCAATCCGAACTTTCGCTTTTGCGGCGACAGGGGCGAGCTGCTTCATCGCATCGACGCAGCGTTGGTAGACCTCGTTGTAAGGCACTTCCTGCGTTACAAGCCCCGCGACAACCAGAATCGCGTCGCATCCGAGCAACTGCGCCGTCTCGATCTCGCGCTCCACGATGCGAATCGCCTTCGCGCGCACGTTAGGATCGCGCGACGAGAGCGGCGTCTCCCAGTGCAGCCCGGTCGAAACGTTAGATACGACGAGCCCGGCATTCTCGACTTTGCGCCGCAGTTCCGTGACCTGCGCGTCGGTGGTCTCCATCTGGAACCAAGGAACGTCGCCGAGCCAAAGTTCGATGCCATCCCAGCCGGATTTCTTCACAAGTTCGAGTCCGCGCTCGAACGACCAGCCCTTGGGAATCATGTTGTCGCCGATGGATTTCTTCATGGCACCTCGCTTGGCCGAACCCGCTGCAATGCTCAAACTTTGATCCGGCTCAACTCGCGCATCCTATCACGCCGCCGCCCGAGTCACGCCGGAAACGTTTCGCAACAAATCGAAAGTCACTTGTTGTTTCTCGAGTTCACGTCGCTAAAGCGGCAATGACCTGGTGATTAGAGCTATCGCGCAGTTCGTCCTTTTGCCGCGCCATTCCATCGAATTCGCCAATGCGACACAGCAATTATTGGCGTCTTCTAACGCACCGTTTTCTCTTGACTTTGCGGCGTGGTTCCCATAATTTCACTGCAACTACACCCAAAACGAAAGCATTTGCTACGAAACGAAAGTAAAGCATCGTCGCGCGTCGAGGCGCGACGATGGGGCGGTTTCCTGGCAAAGTCGAGTGCCAGGCGGGAGGAGTACGGCGAATGGCCCATTGTCCTCGTCGAGACCAGATTCTCGGTCTGAACGAGCCCATTTCGCGTCGTGATTTTCTCGACGGGATGCTCATGACCTCCGCGGCGGTAGCCGCAGGAGCGGCATGCCCATTCTCGCTTGCCGCGCAGGGACAAGCTCCAACTCAGGGACCACAACCCGTCGCAGGCTGGACCGGTTATTCGGGCGAGGGCGACTACAAAGGTTCGGCCGGCAACACCGAGCAAGTTCTTCAGGGCGCGCACGGCGTCCGCGACGGCAAATTCGACAACGAACCCACCGACTTCACCGAAACGAACGAGACATACGATTGCGTGGTGGTCGGCGGCGGTCACGCCGGCTTATCCGCCGGAATGTTTTTCAGCAAGCAGGCTGACGCCAAGCGCACCTGCTTGATCCTCGACAACGCTCACATTTTCGGCGGCGTCGCCAAGCGCAATGAATTCAACGTTGACGGCCACACGCTGTACGCTCCGCAGGCTTCCGTTCACTTTCAACCGCCGTATCCCGACAGCTTCCTCCATACCGTCTACGACACGATGGGTCTCGACTGGGATGCGTTTAAGACCTACCAGAAATGGCAAGGTCCGAGTCCCGAGATCAAAGTCCCGCGCAGTCCGTATGGCGAGGGCAGCGTCAACGGCAAAGAAGCGCTGGGAATGTTTTTCGGCGAGAAGTACGGACATAAGCCCGGCATTTGGGTCACCGATCCGTGGGCCAAAAACCTCGAAGGCACGCCGTTTCCCGACGCGCTGAAAGCGGACATGTTGCGGCGACACGCGGAAAAGCCCGTGAAGCCGCCAATCGAGTACGACTTTCCGGGTGACGCGAAGTCTCGCGAACTCGACAGCATGACGCTGGAAGATTATTTCTGCCGGACGTATGGGGTTAGCAAGGAAACAGTCCGGCTGATGGACGCCTACGAAGCCGCGGGCGGATTCGGGCTTGGTCCCGACGCTCTCTCGGCATATCTCCTCTACGAATGGTCGAAAATTATTCCGACCGTTGACGACAGCATGGCCACGGGAATTCAGATGTTCCCGGGCGGAAACTCCGGCCTGACGCGGCTCATGGTGAAAACCATGATTCCGAATGCGATCGAAGGACCGCGCACGATGGAAGCGGTCTGGAAGAATCGCGTGAATTATGCCGCGCTCGACAACGCCGGTCAGCGCGTCCGACTGCGGCTCGACTCGACGGCGGTGCGCGTCGAGCACATCGGCGAACCGAGCAAAGCGGAACTGGTTTCGGTGGTTTATTTCAAAGACGGCAAGCTTTATCGCGTCAAGGCGCGGACGGTCGTGATGGCCGGCGGCGGCTGGATCACGAAACACGTTGTCCGCGACCTCGATGAGACGCGCAAAGCCTCGTATGACTCTTTCATCTATTCGCCGTACATGACGGTCAATGTCGCCGTGCGCAACTGGCGATTCCTCTACAACCTCGGAATTTCCAGCGCGCAATGGTTCGAAGGCTTCGGCCGATTCGTAAATGTACGAAAAAACGCATTGTTCGGTGTGGATATGGACACGATGGGCCCCGATCTGCCGACGGTGCTGACCTTTTTCATCGATTTCACCAAGCCAGGAATGCCGGCGCGTGCGCAAGGACAACTCGGCCGCGCCGAAATTCTTTCAACGACATTCGCCGACTACGAACGCCGTCTGCGCGAACAGATGACCGATATGTTTGCGCAGTCGGGATTCGACGCGAAGCGCGACATCGCCGGAATCGTGATGAATCGATTCGGACATGCCTTTATCAACCCCCAGCCAGGTTTCTTTTTTGGTAGCGACGGAAAACCGGCGGCGCGCGATGCGCTGCGTAACGGTCCATTCGGACGCATCGCTTTTTCCCACTGCGATCTGGTGGGAGCGATGGATCACAGAAACGCTTACATGGAATCACACAGGGCCGTAGGTCAACTTTTGGACCGCGTACTTACGTAGGCGGGAATTTTTGGGAGCGAAAAGAATGTTGAAATTTATTTTGAATCATAAATTGTGTTCGATCCTGGCGCTGCTGTTGTTCGCGCTCGCCCTGCCGATGCAGACGTACGGTCAGGTCGACCAAGGCTCGATTTCGGGCACGGTGAAAGACACCAGCGGCGGCAGCATCGCCGGCGCGCAGGTGACACTGACAAACCAGGATACTGGCGTTACGCAGTCGATGACGACGAACTCTCTCGGCGACTACATCTTTGCGCCGATCAAGATCGGCACGTATTCGATCACCGCCGAATTCAAGGGATTTCAGAAGGTGCAGCAGAAGAACGTCAGCGTCGATGTGCAACAAAAACTGCTCGTCGATATCACGCTGCCAGCAGGCGCTGCGTCCGAAACGGTGGTCGTCAATGATGCGCCGCCGGCATTGCAGACGCAGGACGCGTCGGTCGGCCAGGTTATCGAAGAGCGCGAAGTGAAGTCGCTGCCGCTGAACGGCCGCAACTTTACATTTCTTGCGCAGCTCTCCGCCGGCGTGACCCAGGACCAGGCAGATACTCGCGGACTCGGCGCGAGCGGCAGCTTCGCCGCCAACGGCCTGCGCCCCGCGCAGAATAACTACCTGCTCGATGGTCTGGACAACAACGCGAACCTCGTCGACTTTTTGAACGGCACGGCGTATGCCGTAAGGCCGCCGGTCGACGCGATTCAGGAATTCAAGGTCGAGACCAACGACTACAGCGCCGAAATGGGCCGGTCGGCCGGCGCGGTGCTCAACGCCACGATCAAGTCGGGCTCCAACCAATTCCACGGCAGCGCATGGGAATTTCTCCGCAACGATAAATTTGACGCTGCGAACTTCTTCGAGAACTCAGGCGGCCTTGCGAAGGGAAAGTATCGCCAGAATCAGTTCGGCGCGACCTTTGGCGGACCAATTAGGAAAGACAAAACGTTCTTCTTCATGGATTACGAAGGAACACGTATCCGCCAGGCGGTGCCTTACGTTTCCACGGTGCCGACCGCGCAGGAGCGTAACAGCGGTTACACCAATCTCTCCGAATTGCTGACACAAGGCGGCACACGTACCGACGTGCTGGGCCGCACTTACGCTCTCGGACAGGTATTTGATCCCTCCACGACGCGCGCCATCACCTGCGGCGTTGCCGATCCAGTTAGCGGGATCACCGCGCCGTGCGGATCGAGTCCGGCCGGCACACAGCTCGGATTTGTGCGCGAGCCTTTCGCGGGCAATATCATTCCCGGAGGCCGACTGGATCCCAACGCGATCAAATTGTTGAACTTGTATCCCGCGCCGACCTCGGCCGGACTCTTCAATAATTTTGCGTCGAACCCCGCGCTCTCCAACAACGTGGATCAGTTTGACGTCCGCGTCGATCATTCGTTCAGCGAGAAAGACAATATCTTCGGGCGTTTGAGCTTCATGGACAATCCGACGTTCATTCCGGGGCCATTCGGCGGCATCGCGGACGGCGGATCGTTCTCCACGGGCGACCAACTCGCAAAATCGTGGAACTCAGTGCTCAGCTACACCCACGCGTTTTCGCCCACACTCATCAACGAAGCGCGCGCTGGCTACAACCGCATCGCGTCTTCGCGCTTGCAGCCGAACGCCAACACCACCGGAATCCCGGACCAGTTCGGAATTCCAGGTGTTCCACAAGCCGACTCCAACGGCGGATTGGGATCATTCTTCATCAGCGGTCTGAACCAGCTCGGCAGCAACCAATTCCTGCCGTCGATCGAATTGAGCACGACATCACAGGTGACCGACAACCTGACGAAATCTCTGGGACGCCACACCGTCAAAGTTGGCTTCCAGTATCAGCGCCTCGGATTCAACATTCTGCAGCCCCCATCTGGTCGCGGCGCGTGGAACTTCGGTGGCGTCTACAGCGAAATTCCTTCGACGTCGGGCGGCAATACGGGGCTCGCTCAGTTGCTGCTCACCCCAATTCCGGGAACGGTACCGGGCGCGGCCGATTTCGTCGGCGGTTCCGACAACGTTCAGGCGTCGAACATCGCGTTGACATCGATGAAGCGCAACTACTACGCCGGCTACGCCCAGGATGACATCAAGGTGACCCAGAAGCTGACGTTGAACCTCGGTCTCCGCTACGAATACTTCGGACAGCTCCTAGAAAATTACGGAGCGCAATCGAACTTCGTGCCATCCCCGACAGCAGGCTCGGGCGGAACGTCAACGTTCTACCTGACCAACAAGCGGTGCAACACGCCTTTCTCGGCTGACTTTACCGCGGCGCTCGCGACCGACAACATCGCGCTTCAGTGCACCGGGCAGCCGGGATTGGGAGAATCTCAGAAAACGAACTTTGCACCGCGCGTTGGTTTCGCATATCAGCTGACACCGAAACTCGTGGCGCGTGGCGGTTACGGCATCTTCTACGGTGGTTTCGAAAACTCGGCGCTGCTGACGTATGCAGAGTTCCCATTCCAATTCAATTTGAGCTTCCCGAACCTCGTGCCCAACGCTCCGATTACTTTCGCGGATGGTGCCATCGGCACGATCGAGAGCGGCCTGACGCACATTCCTTTGACGTCGGCGGCAGCAGAGCCCGGCGGTGTTGGGTTCATCGGCGAGGACTTCAAAAACAAAACCCCGAACACGCAGGGCTACAACCTCACGTTGCAGTATCAACTTGCCGCCAACGACACCCTGCAAGTGGGATATGTTGGGAACACCGTGCACAATTTGGCGGTATACACGAATCCAAACTCACCGCGAGAGATTTTGCCGTTGGGCCTCGATTCGCTCGCGTTCTCACCGTACCCGGATTTTTCGGGCGCCACGTACACACAGTTCGCCGGCAACAGCCACTACAATGGTTTGCAGGTGAACTACGAACATCGCTTCAACAACGGACTGAGCGTGTTGGGTAACTTCACCTGGTCGAACTGCATCACCAACGCACCGGATGTGCTGAACGGAACAGCGATCACCGGATTCCGCGCTGCGTATCTGCCTGGGTGGGGCATCAACCACGACTACGGACGATGCGATTTCGACATCAACAAGGTTGTGCACCTCAGCGGCATCTACGAGTTGCCGGTTGGTCGGGGCAAGCACTTCCTCCACGACAGCAACGGCGTTGTGAACGCCATTCTCGGTGGCTGGGTAACGAACTGGATTCTGACTCTCCAGGACGGGCAGCCCGGCACGGTTCCGTGCGCAACAGGGACGACTTCAGGTTTCGGCTGCTACGCGATCAAAGTATCTGGAGTAGATCCGTACGCGGGACCGCACAACGTCAACCAGTGGCTGAATCCATTGGCGTTCGCGACTCCACCGGTGGCGACGACGATCGGGCAGACCGACTTCAGCCCGCTCGGCGGCGGCCCGGCGCAATTCGTCGGCCCCGGATTCCACCGCTTGGACTTCTCGCTGTTCAAAGTGTTCCAGCTCAACGAGAGGTTCCGTCTGGAATTTCGTTCGGAGTTTTTCAATCTGACGAACCATCCGAACTTCACGAATCCCGGGTTCGGCGGCAACGGCGTGACCGCGGCCCCTGGATCGCTGGATTACACGAGCAACAGTTTTGGCACGATTACGTCCACGCGCGACGGCCAGAACGATCAGCGCGAAATACAATTTGCACTTAAATTGTATTTTTAACGATTAGCCTGTTCAAAACCGGGCCAAACAAGCGAATCCTTTGCGGGATTCGCTTGTTTGCGCGACGGGGAAGTACGGACGGGATGTCTGGGAGTTGACCTCGAACGCTGAGTGCGTTGCGAGATAACAGAATTTAGAAAGGCACTACGGTTCCATGGCAGCTAGCCAAGACTCAAACTCTCATCAACTGAACGGACGCGGTCGGATTACGAACGCGGAGATTCGCCAGCAGCCCGAGTTATGGGCTACGACCGTCGAACGCGTCGCGGCGAGCAAGGCGCGTGAAATTGTGCAGGGACGCGCGGCAGTGATTTGCGGCGCGGGAACTTCGGCCTATGCGTCGTCCGCGGTGGCCGCTTCATGGATGAACGCGACCGCGATTCCCACGACCGACTTGCTGCTGTATTCCAAGCAAGATTTGTTCCGGCTCGTGCCGGCGTTCGTGTCCAACGGCGTGTTGGTTTCGATCGCGCGCTCGGGCGATAGCCCAGAGAGCGTCGGCGTCATCAAGCGAATCAAGCAGATGTTTCCCGGTGTGGCGCACTTGGCGATCACGTGCAACGAAAAGGGTGAGATGTTACGCCTGCCCGGAGTAAATCCACTGGTGCTCGATCCACGGACGAACGATCGCAGCCTGGTGATGACGAGTTCGTTCTCCAATTTGTTGCTCGCGGGAATGCTAATCGCGCAGCCGGACGCGTTGAAGCAGAATTTGCCGGCGATTGCGGCTGCTGTGAACGGAGCAATTCCGGAATTCGATGCGCTGGGTCGCAAGCTGGCGGCGAATGCCCCGAATCGATTCATGGTGTTGACTTCGGCTGGGCTCGAGCCGGTGGCGCGTGAGGCGCGGCTGAAAGTTTTGGAGATGACGGCGGGCAGAATCGTCGCGGAGTGCGAAACGTTTCTCGGCGTGCGGCACGGGCCGCTCAGCTTTTTGCGGCCTGACTCATATGTCGTGGCGATGCTCTCATCCGATCCGGAGCGCCGTCGCTTTGAGGAAGATTTGCTGCACGAGTTGCAGCACAAAAAACTGGGGCATGTAATTGTGGTTGGCGCGACGAAGCCCGACGCCACGCTCGGACAGGATTTTGTACCCGCGATGGCGCCGAATCTGCCCGACGAATTGCGTGGCGCCTTCGAGATTGTGTTCCCTCAGATCCTTGCGTACCACCTGAGCTTGGCCTCGGATCTCGATCCGGATAGCCCGAGTCCCGATGGCGTCATTACGCGGGTTGTTCAGCCGTTTCAGTTGCACTAGCCCTGCAGTTGGATTGCGCATCGGTAAGTGGCGCAACATCCGCGCAAGTCGGATTGATGCGATCGTCAATCGCAGTATTCGTCGGATCATTTTTTGCCGCGATCAGCGATCCGCGGCGACTTGAGTTCAGTGATCAGCGAGCCTCACGGTGCAGACGGAAGAGAACCGCAAAGCGTCGAGTAAAAATATTGCTCGTCCCGAGCCGTCGATCGGGCTAGAGGTTTCCACATCGTATCCCCTGGAAGTGAAGCGCGACCTCGCGGGTGGCGAAGAAGATCCCAGCCACACTCGCGGTTACAAACTGAGCTGGCGCCCTACCGAAACGCATGTTTTTGTTTCCGCGAACGGCACAAAAATGTGCCACGTAGGATTGGTGCGCCAGACCGTCCAAATCTCCGGTGCGTCGTTGGATATCGCCGGCGTCGGCGGCGTCTTGGTGCGCAGCAGCGAACGCGGACACGGTTACGGACGAGCCGCCATGGAAGGCGCCCAAGACTTTGCCGCGCGTGAATGGAAAGTCGGGTTCATGCTGCTCTTTTGCCGCGAAGCCCTGCGTTCCTGGTACGACGCCCTCGGCTGGCGCAAAGTCCTCGGCGCAACCTGGGCCGACCAGCCAACCGGCCCAATCGTCCTGCCGCTGGATTCGATGTGGAAATCTCTAAACGGCCCGAGCTGGCCCCGCGGCGACGTGCAGCTACATTCGAAGCCGTGGTGACCGCGCAACGCGTCCCAGGGTGCGCGATCGCGCTTAAATCTACAAATCGTCTGCGCACGCGACAATCGGTTCACCTGCTGCAAAACAATATATGATAGTGCCTCGGCGCCCGGGTGGCGGAATGGCGGAGGACTTAAAAGGTAATTCAACTACTTTCTAAACCTTCCTGTTTTGAACAAACTACGAATAGTTTCGCTTTGTTAGTGAGTTCCGAGAGTTGGAAGTCGTTG